>JARRNW010000482.1:0-3248 GCA_037384565.1 Candidatus Thiodiazotropha sp. | reverse complement strand
CGTCCGCCAGTGGGGCTGCACCAAGACGGTAACCGGGACACTCACCATTTTGGTTTCTCACCATTTTGGTTTTCCAAAAAAGCCCCGTTCAGAGTAGAACGAGGCTTTTTTGTTTGGTGGCACTACGTGGACACCCATAATAGCGACCCCAAAGCGTCGACCTGGGCCAACACCCGGCCACCCCCGTGATCATCGCCAGCCCCCTGACCTACAACGGCGGCCAGGGTGCCGTGGTTGCCCTCGACAATCTCCAGTCGACCCAGGTCAGCGTCAGCGCCAAAGAGTGGGACTACCTCGATGTCGCCCATGCCTGGGAAGACATCTCCCTGCTGGCCCTGCCACCGGGGCGCTACCCCCAGGCCGACGGCAGCGTCTGGGAGATCGGACGGTTCGAACTCAGCGGCACCCGCCAATGGCAGAGTGTCAACTTCAGCGACGCCTTTGCGGCCACCCCCTACCTGTTTCTCACCCAGCAGAGCCAGAACGACGCCCAAACCACCACCGTACGGGCCAGAAACGTCAGCGCCAGCGGCTTCCAGGCCCAGCTGCAGGAACAGGAAAGCCTTAACGACGGTCACGCCGCCGAGACCATTGGCTACCTGGCCATCCACAGCCCCAGCGGCAGCGGCCAGGCCCGCTTCTACGGCGCCAGCCTGGACTATCAGCTGAGTCAGGCCCAGATCAACCATGTATGGACCGCCGTAGGTGACCAGGAACTGCAGGTGCAGGAAGAGCAATCCGCCGACAGCGAACTCGGCCATGCAGCCGAAACGATCGCGGTCCTCAACCTCAACGGACACACCTTTGCCCAGGATGTCAGCACCAATGGTGGCGATACCAGCGCACTGCGCCGCCGGGGCGCGAGTTCAGAAATAGCGATCAGCGGTTCTCCGAACGAGGGGCTGGCCTATCTGCATACCGATCATCTCGGAGCAGTGGTCAAGGCGACCGATCAGGCGCAGAATGTGGTCTGGGACGCAGAACGCAAACCGTTTGGTGTGCGGTCTGTCGCAACGGCTCAGGTTGAGATGCCGTTGGGGTTTCCCGGCCAATACTTTGATCAGGAATCCGGGAACTATTACAACTACTTTAGGGACTATGATCCCGCAACGGGACGGTATCTGCAGTCTGATCCGATAGGCCTAGGCGGTGGTATTAATACCTACGCTTATGTAGGTGAAAATCCAATTCAATTCATTGACCCACTGGGTTTGCAAATAGATAGCTGTTGGCTGAAACGGGATTATGTTCATAATTTTTTATGTAAAGATGAAAATTGTGGAGGACTTCTTCCTTGGCCAGATACAGGTGCTGGCGGGTGTCCGAATAAAGGGCAAATAGTAGGTGAGATGAAAGAAGATGCCTTTTTTTGTAGCGAGGTGGATTCAGGTAAAGATCAATGTGAAAAAGAATCATTTGAAAAATGTGTGGAGGAGAATATTAATAGGAAGAATGGCTATCCTGGGAGTTGCGATACATATGACTTTTTTGGAGGGCGCCATTGTAGAAGTTGGGTGAATGAAGTTATAGAACAGTGTAGGCAAGTGTCGAAATGGACTTGTATGTGAGTAGTAGTAAGTGCCTATATCTTAGAGAAAGGCAATGAGTAAGAAATATATCTCTCTAATACTAGTTATTGTCATTGTTCTTTTTGGATATCTAATCGTGTATCCAAAGTTCACTAAGAAAACCAGCTCTAGATATTATAAAGTGGTTAATGATATTCGCTATATTGGTAAGGTAATTGATCGATTTTATGAAATAAACGGAAAATTTCCTACAACAGCACAAGGCTTGGATGTTTTAGCAGAAAAAGCAGGTATGGATTCTGGTCAATATGTAAACGGAATACCTGTTGATTCATGGGGTAATCGATATCATTATTTGTTTCCTGGTGCACATAATCCGGACACATATGATCTTTGGTCATACGGCGCTGATAACCTGCCTGGTGGAAAGGACGAAAATAGCGATATTGGTAATTGGATGGGGTTAAAGTAGTTCCCGGGCAGTACTTCGACAGCGAAACAGGGAACTTCTACAACTACTTCCGGGACTACGATCCCGCAACGGGACGGTATCTGCAATCTGATCCGATTGGTCTGGCAGGTGGTCTGAATACATACGCCTATGTTTTTAATAATCCAATACAATATTCAGATATGTTCGGGCTTGATGCATGGCGTTGTGCTAGACCACTTAACGGGTTACCCGGTCAATCTTATCCTCCTATACGAAATCATGCGTATACATGTGCAACAGATATGAATGGGCACATTGTTTGTGGTTCAACTACTCCTACAACAGATGATTACACATTTGGTACTCCAGGAAGGCCAACTACAACGGAAGATGGTGATTACTATGATGCAAAAGCTTGTGACGAGGTTGATGAGAAAGATGAGAAAGACCCTGACTGTGTGGAAAGGTGTATTATTAGGAGCATAGAATCACGTTGGCGTCCAACCTTTGCTATTGGGCCTTTTGGTACGGACTGTCAAGAGTGGACGGATAGTACGATAGAATCCTGTGTTTATATATGCTCTGCCTCTACATGGGATGATATTATGGAACATATAAATAGCCATCCCAGGCCATCGGTGCGTCATGTTCCATACTAATTCACATAAAAAACGGGAACGGTTTTCTGGGCGAG
Source organism: Candidatus Thiodiazotropha sp. (assembly GCA_037384565.1). GTDB lineage: Bacteria > Pseudomonadota > Gammaproteobacteria > Chromatiales > Chromatiaceae > Thiodiazotropha. The sequence continues at coordinate 592 of JARRNW010000482.1, read as the reverse complement.
TTAAATTACATGATCGTAAGCTAAGTGCAGAAGAGAATGTGATTTTCGATGTGCGTAGAGTAAGTAGTCGACAGAAGATGTTTTACAAAGGCCATTCGTGGTTATGGCTTGAGTGCGTGAATTTGAGCTGGTGATATAAAGTACTGCGATTGTCTATATATGAGCAATATTTTGAGAAATTCTGTATTTTTTATTTTGAGGATATTTGTTTATATATGGCTTAGTCTTTGGGTAATTATGCGCTCTGATTATCTTGTCCGGATTGTATATGAAAATATTTATGAATATTTATTATTTATAATCGCGATTTCTTTATTCATGACAAATTGCAAGTATGATTTGAGGGTTTTAAGTTTGCTTGCGAGAGCTAGAAATATACGGATATTATACTTAGCAGTCATAGTTATTTGGGTTCAATTTGGACTGGAATGGATTATTTCTATAAGAGGCCAAAACTATGAGTCCTTTATGTTTTATGAGCCAATTGCGGTTATAATGAGCGCCCCAGTAGGAATTGTGGTGTTCGTCTCCAAATATTTATTTAATATGTCTGATATGGTATTGGATGCTATTGTGTTGTGGGCGGGTTATT
>JARRNW010000481.1:0-4883 GCA_037384565.1 Candidatus Thiodiazotropha sp. | reverse complement strand
CTTCGATGTTCCAAAATTGGATTGTTGTATTATTGGATTGTTGTATTAATTGTGATGAGCAATCCCTGCTCTGCCTGCGGGTCCATTGATCAGACGCAGCCGAAGGCCGTTAATTGACCGTTGAAGCAGGGGGTTGCGCCGTTTCCTGAACCTGGGATGCCGACTGGGCCTCTTTCTGCACGTTATTTTCCTTGAGCTTAGCCACCTTCTCGGCCAGCTCGGCCAGTAGTCCGTCCATGCCCTTGGTCTTGACCAGGTTACGGAATGAAGTCCGGTAATTGCTCACCAGACTCACCCCATCCACTGTGACGTCATAGGCATACCAATCGTCATTTCGGTATCTTAATTTATAGCTGACAGGGAGTTCCTTGTTGGCGGACTCGATGTAGGTCTGGACTTCAGCGAGATTCCCCTTGAGGCGCTCCCGACCCATTCGGACGGTCTGATTATCATAACTGTCGACCGCGGAAAAATAGGTCTGCTCCAGGAGTTCCCGGAACAGCACGATGAATTGCTCACGTTGGGCTTGAGTGGCCTTTCGCCAGTTGGTGGCAAGGATGACCTGGGACATGGATTCGTAGTCAAAGCGCTTGCGCACCACGGCCTTGACCTGATCCCGGCGCTCCGTTTTGCTGAGCTCGGGGTCTTTGAGAATCTGCAGAATCTGATCGACGGTCTCCTTGACCCGGTCCGAAGGTGAGACATTGGCCGAAGCCGACAGTGTGAAAGTCAGCAGTATGACAAAGGTAAGTGATACAACAGATCTGAACATGGTTCCCTAGACCCCTAGTTTGGTAACGGGTAGTAAGACAACGACAGGCGCCAATGGTGCGACAGCCGGGTAACTTTCGGTCAGGTCGGAATCCAGTGGTGCGCGCAATGTATCCTATCCTACTCCTGCAAAACCTCCTGTGACAGACCGCCAAGCTCGGGTAGCGGCGTTTGCGCATCAGACTTGTACCCCTGATAATCGCTCACGTCCCAACAGATCGCCAGCCGCTGCCCCGCTTCGCCCTCCTTGCCGTTCAAGTACTGACTGAACTGCAACAGGACCTTTTCCTGACCGTTCGGCAGACGGAAGTGCAGACACAACCGACTGAGAGCCCGGTTGGCGTCATCGAACAAGGACTCCAGATTGCTCCTGTCCTCCGCTGTCAACAGACCCAGGATCGTCTCCCGGGTGGGGGTAAAATCGCTCGGCTTGAGCCCCATGAGGTCAAACATCTCCGCATCCCACGCACATTCACCACTCGCCGGGGTCAAGTGCCAGCTCGCTTTGGGCAACAGGGTATTCATCACATCCAACTGATTCGACAGATCCTTGGTGCGATGACGATAGCGTTTGGTCTTATGTTTCAGATGCAGCAGTTTCTGTTTCAGCAACGCTTCCCGGTGTCGCAGTCGGTGGACAGAGCGGCGGCTCTTTTCCCGATGGTGCTCGAGTCGACGTTTTGAGCGTTGTAACACGATCCACACCAGCATCACACTCCAGATCAGCCACAGCAGGCACCAGAAAAGCACACCCAGTATTCCAGACTCTCGGGATTGGATGTTCTCCACCCCGGGCCAGTTGCTCCAGACATCGTTGAGCTCTTCTTCGTTAAACCGGTCCAGGGACTTCTGCAACAGGGTATGCAGGGGGGTGTTGTCACGTGCCGTGGCGAGGCAGATGTCCAGGGTCAGGTCCAGGGTCTGAGCCTTCCTCAGGCCGTCGAAACGCCCCTCATCAAGCAGATGATCGACACTCGCGGCATCGCCAAGATAAACCTGAGCCCGGCCCGCCATCACCGCTGCGAGTGCTTGATCCAGATCCTTTCCCGGGAGGGTATGGGTACTCGGCAGATAGTGGGGGAGTATCTCTTCCCAAATGCTTCCCGCCAGTACGGACACCGTGAGACCGTCCATGGCCGACAGCCCCTGCCCCTTGAGCGAATCCCGCGAAAACAGGGCGGCAGGCAGGATGATGTAGGGCCGGGAGAACTGCCAGTCCGGGGGACTCAGTACCGTGTGCACGGCCGCTCCGACCACATCCACCTCCCCCTTACGCAGGGCATCCGCGAGCTGCTGATTGTTCGGGTACTGCACCAGATCCAGATAGAGACCGAGCTTGGACGCCAGCACCCGCAGGTAATCCGCCGCCAGGCCTATGGGCTGATCGCTCTCGAAAAACAGGATCGGAGCGTTCATCGAGACCACCCCGACCTTCAGTTTCTGGTGACTATCCAGCCAGGCCTTTTCAGCCAGATTGAACCGTGAAACCTGTGCCGATGCCGAGCCCGCCAGGATCATTCCCAGCAGACACAGCCACAGCCTTCGCATGTACATCCTTGCTCTCTCCCTCTTAGATACTATTCACCGACCCCGCTTAGTGTACAACTACGATGATCCGGATACTGCGCAAACCCGACTATTCCACGAACCAGCCGATATGCCAAGATTGCAACGGATTGATCAAGGATTTGCCTGTCGCCCTGAACATGGCATATTTAGGTGCTGGGTTAATAATATTTATATTTTGCTCAATAACTTGATGCATATCCAATGGCTCCGTCAAGTTGACAGGGCAACATCAACAGTGTGATAAACGTGTCACGAATCACACCGGACGCCTCGCAGCTCGAGCACACCCTTACCTTGATCCTGAATCATGCAACCCATCCCTGGCGACTGCGCCTGGCCCGGCAGATCATCCAGGCCGGCGGTCTGATCGCCTATCCCACGGAAGCGGTTTTCGGTCTCGGCTGCCATCCCCTCGATCCGGCAGCGGTGAGCCGCCTTCTGAGTCTTAAACGGCGCCCCATCGAGAAGGGCCTGATCCTCATTTCGGACAGCTTCGAGCGTCTCCAGCCCTTCCTGCAGCCCCTGGCGGAGGAGCAGACCCGGGTGCTTCTGCAGAGTTGGCCTGGCCCGACCACCTGGCTGGTGCCCGCTGCCGCCACGACACCGCGCTGGCTCACGGGGAGTCATTCAAGCCTGGCGGTGCGGGTCACATCCCACCCTCTCGCCGCGGCTCTGTGCCATATCGCGGACACCCCCCTGGTGTCCACCAGCGCCAATCTCGGCGGGCACCCACCGGCCCGCTCGCCGTTACAGGTCAGAATGCGTTGCGGTCCGGGTATCGATCTGGTGCTCCACGGCCGCACCGGAGACCGGGACCGCCCCACAGTGATCCGGGATGCTCTCAACGGCGCTCTGGGTGGGTGGGCTTAAAGCGCTTGTTTATCAGCGCCGGAGGAGGATCGAAACCATCAAAATCTCTTACTCCATTAAACGGCGGCGCGAACAAAATCTTTAGTCATTTGGGGTCGATTCAGCCCAGACTCACATGAGAATTCATATCTACCTGAATATTATAAAATATTAATCAGATCATGCCGGAAACAGATGGCCCATGGGGCCTCTCCCTACGACTTTAATTCGCATCTTGTCTCTGTAAAACGGAGCCAACCCCCTCCTGTTCCAGGTGTTCGGCAATCCAGTCACGCAACCAATGACTCTGGCGTGAACCATGGAAGCGCCCGATCTCCTCACCGTTGTGAAACAGAATCACGGTCGGAAAGCCCCGCAGACGATAGTGCCCGGCCAGGCGCATGTTATCGTCCACCTCGACCTTGGCCAGCACCACCCGGCCCTCCAGCTCAGCGATCACCCGCTCCAATGCCGGAGCCAACGACAGGCAGGGCGCACACCATTCGGCCCAGAAATCGACCATCACCGGCTGGACGTGGGAGGCCTGGATGACCTGCTCCTGAAAGGTGGCTTCTTCGACGGAATAGATCGCCGGATTCGGCTCGGATGCGCTTTCCATTGTGGATACCTCTTCCCGGCGAACCTTCGACGGGGTTGAACATGGTGGGTATGAAGCGGGTATGATACCGGATTACGTAAAATTCCCCATCCCGTTGAGTCGAGGAACCCATGTCCAGCCACTACCGCCGCGCCGAATTTCCCACCACCCGCATGAGACGTCAACGACGCCATGAATTCTCCCGTCGCCTGGTGAGAGAAACCCTTCTGACTCCCGCCGACTTCATCTACCCGGTGTTTGTCCTGGAGGGACAGGGTCAGCGTGAAGCCGTACCCTCGATGCCCGGGGTAGAACGGCTGAGTATCGACCTGCTGGTGGAAGAGGCCCGACAAATTCACGATCTTGGCATTCCCGCGATGGCCCTGTTTCCGGTCACTCCGCTGTCGGCGAAGAGCGAGGACGCCCGTGAGGCCTTCAATCCCGATGGTCTGGCGCAACGGACGGTTCGCGCCTTGAAAGACGCAGTCCCGGAGCTGGGGGTGATCACCGATGTAGCCCTGGATCCCTTCACCACCCACGGCCAGGACGGCCTGATCGACAGCTCAGGTTATGTTCTGAATGACGAGACCAAGGAGGTACTGGTACGTCAGGCCCTGTCTCACGCGGCAGCCGGCGCCGATGTGGTCGCCCCCTCCGATATGATGGACGGACGCATCGGTGCGATCCGCGAGGCACTGGAGCACGACGGCCATATCCATACGCTGATCCTGGCCTATGCGGCCAAGTACGCCTCCAGCTTCTATGGGCCGTTTCGTGACGCGGTGGGATCGGCGGCCAACCTGGGTGGCGGCAACAAATACAGCTACCAGATGGATCCGGCCAACAGCGACGAGGCTTTGCATGAAGTAGGTCTGGATCTGCAGGAAGGCGCCGACCTGGTGATGGTCAAACCGGGTATGCCCTACCTGGACATCGTGCGCCGGGTCAAGGAGACCTTCCAGGTCCCCACCTTCGCCTACCAGGTGAGCGGGGAGTACGCCATGCTCAAGGCTGCCGCCCAAAACGGCTGGCTCGATGAAAAAGCGGTGGTGTTGGAATCCCTGGTGTGCATCAAGCGCGCGGGCTGCGACGGCAT
>JARRNW010000480.1:0-6312 GCA_037384565.1 Candidatus Thiodiazotropha sp. | reverse complement strand
GCCCATAGGCCTCAATAATCAAGCCGATGCCATCCGATAAGTCCGCTTGGCCACCTCCTGACCGCGACACCAGGCTCTACCCTGTGCCTGGGCAAATGAGTTCCGAAACCACTTCCCGCTCGGTCGCGCACAGTGGTTCTCTGGCCACATAGCGGAACGATTCTTATCGGAGGGCAATGGTGAAGCGGCCAGAACACGCGGTAATCGCGTACGGGAGTTGAACAATATTCAAGCGGATGCCTACCGCCAGGTTGAAGAGATTCGGGGTCTTGCTGATGCCAAGGCTACTGAAATCTACTCGAGTGCCTATAATTAGAGTGGGGAAGTCGAGGAATTTTACGAATTCACCCGCAACATGCAGGCATATAAATCGAGTATCGGAAAAGACACCACACTGGTTCTATCTACTGACAATGACCTGTTCAAGTTTCTGAAGGGTATAAGTCCGACTGATATGCGTGACACGCCCAATTACTCAGGTATCGAAAAATGAGCTTAAAATTTCCCAATCCGAGCCGAAGCTTCGATACAAACAAAAATCGTGTCACTTTCTGGGGCTATGACAGTATTATAGAAGTGTCATTTTCCGTCGAAGGGGCTGCGCTTGTTAAGCTTCTCCCCGGAACGGTTGAAACGGAAGCTGGTTTTCTCGAAACATTCGATATTGTAAAGAAAATCATATACAAAGCCGCAGAGACTGCCTATCTGCAGGGTCGCCAAAGAGGCTCCTTTTCGTACACTCTCGAAGCTGAAGACTTTAAATGACAGTTCCGGTGTCTGCCACGGACGCCAGTCCTGGCTGAAATGGGAAAACGGTGTATGTGTGTCTAAGACCTCTGGGTTTGTAAACGCCTCTGACCAGAACGGCATACATGGATAAGGAAGAGCGCTTCAACAGTATTACACATCTGATCGGTGCCGCATTGGCGCTGGCGGGAGTCGTCGTGCTGGTTGTTGCGGCTTCACAAGACGGCCATGCTCGACGCATCGTTTCCTTCAGTATCTACGGCTCAACGCTGTTTCTGCTCTATCTAATCTCAACGCTTTATCATGGCTTGCCTATTGGACGTGCAAAACAGGTTTTCCGGGTACTCGACCATCAAGCCATCTACCTGCTGATTGCCGGTAGCTATACACCGCTGACGCTGATCTCCCTCAACGGCGTTGTGGGCTGGTGGATGTTCGGCGTGATCTGGGGCATGGCGGTGCTGGGTTTGGTACTCGATGCCCTGCCGATTCGTGGTGCGCGTATACTGCCGATGATCATCTACTTCGCCATGGGCTGGATGATTGTGCTGGCGATCAAGCCCCTGCTCGATGTATTGCCATTCGCGGGGTTCATATGGCTGTTGGCTGGGGGTGTATTCTACACCTCAGGCATCGTATTTTATGCGCTGGATCGGCGGCATCCGTGGATGCACGGTGTCTGGCATCTGTTCGTGCTGGCTGGCAGCATCAGTCATTATGTGGCGATTTTGGTCTATGTCTGAACGCTAAGCGCAAAGCGCGCACAGTCGGTATAGGACTGTATTCTTTTCTACCTGATGCAACTTTCCTGAGGAAATATTCATGCTGGTAACCTTTTCCTGTCCCGCTTATGCCGACATAACAATGTTCGGAGAAGTGGCCGTGCGACTGTTAAAAATGATGGGGCATAGCGGTACCGTGCCCAGCGCGCTGCTTGCAGAGGATGTCCCGACAGCACTTGAACGTCTTCAGGCAGCAATCGATGAGGAAAAGAAATTGCATGAACCGGATGAGGTGAATGAAGATGATGACGATGAAACCCCTGTAAGTCTTCCGCACCGTGCGTTGCCTCTGATCGATCTACTCAAGGCCGCTGCCAATGCGAACTGCAATGTGATGTGGGTCAGCAACGAATCGCATAGATATTAACCCGGCGCCTTAATAATTGTGTTGATATCCTGACATCACAGCAGCAACCGTTTGGCATTCACGTTAAGGCGGATCAGCATTCTGCTCTAAACACCAAACAGGAAATCATCCAGGTATAGAGTGATCGGCTACACATCCTGATTCAATTTTCTTTTACGATACCAGTGCATCACCGGATGAACTGAAATGCCATGCAGGATAATCGATATGGTCACTGCGGCGAATGTGATGCTGACAATCTGCTCGGCCAGAGCAGAGGGCAGGCCTTGATGAATGGCATACAACAGGTAATATATCGATCCGATACCGCGGATGCCGAACCATGCGATCATGAAACGTTGATCACTCGAGATCGGGGCGCCCAACAGTCCGAACCAAACAGAAGCAGGACGGATTACCAGGAATAGCAGAACCAGCAACCCGGCCGCGCTGATGGATAAGTGCGCGAACGTCAGCATGGCTCCGATCACCAACACCACCGCCAACTCGCCGATGCGTTCTATCTGCCCGTTAAATCCGCGTACCGCCTGCATCATGTCAGCACTTGTGTGGTCGGTGTGGGTATCGAGTCGGTTTACAGATTCATCATTCGGAAGATGCGCGACACTTGCGGCAAAGAGATTGTTTCTGCGGGATTGCTCCTTGACGCGCTGTAATGCCAGGCCTGCTGCGAATACAGCAAGAAAACCATAGGTGTGACTGATGATTGCCACCCCATAGGCAATGGCAATGAGTCCCAGGGCTAAAAATTCATCCAGACCGATCGATTCCTGATGCCGCGCACGAAGATAGACGACCAGCCTGCCGATCAGTGCGCCCAAAGCACCACCGATGATCAGTCCCCCGGCTGTGGCCCATATTACGTCGACGACCAACCAGCGCCAGCCTCCAACTCCCAGATCATGCAGGCCCAGTAGGCCTAGCCCCAGCAAAACGAATGGAAACGCCGTACCGTCGTTGAGTCCACCTTCACCCGTGAGGCTGAAGCGAAGACGGTCGCGATCTCCCGATGATTCAACCTGAACAGCGGATGCCAGTACCGGGTCTGTCGGCGCAAGTATCGCCCCCAGGAGAACAGCTGCACCTGGGGACAGTCCAAGCCCCCATATCGCCGTTGCAGCGACCAGCACCACGGTTATCGTCATGGAGACAAACGCCAGGAGACAAACGCCAGGCGTAGCGGCAACAACCAGTGCCAGTTAGACAGGGGCAGACCGAGTTTCAGACCGACGGAAAACAGGGAGAGCAACACCGCCACTTCGGTGACCCGTTCCAGGATCTCAGCATGTACAAACGGACTGGGCGTCAAGACAGCCCAACCAGTAGGACCCAGTATGAAACCGGCTGCCAGGTAGATCATGGCCGTACTCAAAGGCAATCTTTTCAGCAGGGTCGCCGACAATACCATGATGATTAGCAACACGCCTATTAGCAGAGTCCATATTGCGAAAGTCATGGTTTATGTGGGTTTTCTGTGCCCCGGGCTGGTTTTCGGATCAACAAACCGGGGATACGGTGATCAATGGATTTATGAATGGCATAGGTAAAGGCCCTGCCAATACTGAACGGTAGTTTTCCGTGGATTAAAGTGTACCTACCCGCTCACAACATCAGACGGTTCCGTAACAGCAACGGTATCGGGAGTCACATCCACTCTGCCCTCCTTAGACTGGGATCATCGTAATCACCGCTGCTTACTTGACGATAAAAGGGCTAGGGTCTCCGGCATGCTTCTTCAAACGCTTGGCTGCTTTCTTCTCTTTCGGCGTCAACAATGCCTGTTTTTTTCCTTCCTTGTTGGAACGCTGGGATTTCGACATGATATTTCTCCTGGTAAGGACGAGGTGCGCTCAGTGGCATGGTCAGTGAAAACAGATGGAGATTGCAGGATAACCCCAATCGCTCCACAACAGCAGCGACCATGATGCTCATTTGAGTATGGGCGCGCCCAGTCTGAAAAGCCAGGGATACTCTGATTATTTCGTTATTACGGAGACATCCGGATAACGCACAGCACGTTGAATGACTGGCAGTCGACCGAACAGAGCGTTCCATGCTTTTAATAATTCTGGATTCAGGCACCGAATCGGAATTCAACCTGTTGCTTTTGCATGGCCAAATCTTAAGCTAGGACCGGAATTTGCGGTTGTAATTAAGCGCTGGCCTCGACACCAAGTGCATTGTCACACGAATAAACCGAATACAAACAATCACTTCGGGTCGACCTTCAAGCACGCTTACAGCATCAGGTTCCGTGAGTGCTGGATGCCGCGCAATTTCCGCTTTTTTCACACCTGCATTCGCACGCCATCAACTTCAGAACTTCACGCTCGGTTCAACCTCAACCGCATGATATAATTCACCGGGATACAGGGGCCAATATCGTACTTGTATACTTCCTTCCTACTCCCCCGGCAAGATGTCGGATCACTTCCTGACCAGATTAGTTCAATCATCGTCAACCAGGTATCGGGCCACTTGGCGTAACAGCAACCGTCCACCAGCAGTTATGAAATTCCGGTGGAACCACTGAGGATGACAGGGTGTTAAATCGCTTCACACTTGGTCGAAAGATAGAGACGTTGCTGACAAAATTGCATAAGGGAGGCAGTGACGCAGCACTCAGGGCTGTTAACAATGAGACTCCCCTGCGCGCGGAGTTGTTCAGCGCCGATCAGATGGAGCAGCATGGTGTACGTCTTGCGTCCTCCCACCGACTGTCTCTGGAACAGGTGTCAGAACGGTTGTTGTCGCGCCTGGCAGCCAACGAGACCCTGCTGGTCAAGATCCGTAACCAACTCATGGCATCGGTGGGGGCACAACGACCCATAACACCCGCTTCGGAATGGCTGCTCGATAACTTCTACCTCATCGAGGAGCAGATCCATACGGCCCGACAACACCTGCCCAAAGGATACAGCCGGGAACTGCCGATTCTCGCCGGTGGCACCTCTGACGGATTGCCTCGCGCTTATGACATTGCCCTTGAAACCATTGCTCACGGCGACGGACGGGTGGATCCTGACGGCCTGAATCGCTTCGTCAAGGCCTACCAAACGGTTACGCCGTTGCGATTGGGTGAGTTATGGGCGATTCCCATCATGCTGCGTCTGGCGTTGATCGAGAATTTACGTCGCGTCGCCACCGGCATCGCCAACGGCAGGCGTGAGCGGGATCTGGCCTTTGTCTGGGTGGATAAGCTGACAGCGGTCGCACATCATGACCCCAAGAACCTGATACTGGTTATCGCGGACATGGCGCGCTCGGAGCCACCCTTGACAACGCCTTTCGTGTCGGAAATGACACGCCGCCTACAAGGGCAGGGGCCAGCACTCGCCATGGCTCTGACCTGGATTGAACAGCAACTGGCCGAGACCGGTTTGAGCATCGAACAGCTGGTGCATTCGGGAAACCGTCAACAGGCCGCCGACCAGGTCTCCATCAGTAACAGCATCGCCAGTCTGCGTTTACTGGGCAACTTGGACTGGTGTGAGTTCGTCGAGACCGTCAGTGTGGTCGAGCAGACCCTGCGCAAAGATCCACTCAGTGTCTACGCCATGATGGATTTCACAAGCCGCGACCGTTACCGCCATGTTGTGGAAGATGTTGCGAAGGCCACGGGTAAGCCGGAAGAGGTCGTAGCCCGACTTGCCATCGAGCTTGCGAAAGCCAGCGCAGCCCGACCTGCCAGTGAAGCGCGTTCGACGCATGTGGGCTACTACCTGATAGACCGGGGCTTGCCTGAGTTGCAAGCCGCCCTGCAGGCGCGCCTTGCCCCGATGGCTGTTCTTAAGCGCTGGGCAAGCCGGTTTCCCCTGTCTGTCTATCTGGGTGGAATCGCCTTGATCACACTGCTGCTGACCAGTCTCCTCTTGGTCAGAGCCTGGGGAGACGGTGCAACCGCTTGGGTGCTGGCATTGCTCGCTGTCCTGGCACTGCTGGCCACAAGCCAGCTTGCGATGGCTCTGGTGAACTGGCTGACCACCCTACTGGCGTCACCGCATCCGCTGCCACGCATGGACTTCTCCAAAGGCATACCGGAGGGCGCGCGCGCGCTGGTGGTCGTACCGACCATGCTTACCAGTTCGCGCAATGTGGAACATCTGATCGAAGCCCTGGAGGTCCGGTTTCTCGCCAACCGTGACGATAATCTGCGTTTCGGTCTGCTCACCGACTTCACGGACGCCACAGAGGAGACAACGGACCAGGACAACCCGCTGTTGGAACTGGCCCGGGAAGGCATCGAAACGTTGAACCGGCAGTACGCACGGTCAGGCATCGCCCCGTTCTTTCTGTTTCATCGTCCCCGTCGCTGGAATCCCCATGATCGGGTCTGGATGGGCCATGAGCGCAAACGCGGCAAGCTGGCGGATCTGAACGCCTTGCTGCGGGAGGGGGTCAGCACCGGCTTTTCTC
>JARRNW010000479.1:0-4725 GCA_037384565.1 Candidatus Thiodiazotropha sp. | reverse complement strand
ACGATCGGCGATAATGTACACTTTTCCGGGGCAACTCTGGTCACTCGTTCGTTTCCGGACCCTGGATATTACAGCGGCAATCTGCCGGCCATGGAAAACGGGGTATGGCGCAAGCTGATTGCCCGTCTGCGTCATCTCGACGAGATGGCCAGAGAATTAAAACTCATCAAGAAAACAATGAATACGCCGAGTGGAGGATCATCGGAATGAGACGCTCGGATCACGGGAGGCTGGCTTGATCGCGATGGATATCAACCGGGTGCTGCGCCTGCTGCCGCACCGTTACCCATTTCTGCTTATTGACCGCGTACTTGAGTTTGAGAAACACACGAGTCTCACCGCTCTGAAGAACGTCACCTATAACGAACCCTTTTTCAACGGTCATTTTCCGGTCCAACCCGTGATGCCCGGAGTTCTGATCATCGAGGCCATGGCTCAGGCAACTGGCCTGCTGGCCATGGAATCCAACCCTGAAACCGTCAACGAGACCACCATCTATCTGTTTGCCGGTATCGACAAGGCCCGCTTCAAACAGCAGGTCGAGCCTGGTGATCAGCTGATCATCGAGGTGTTGCAGAACAAGCTCAAGCGCGGAATTGGCTTCTTTAACTGCACCGCCTCGGTCGATGGTAAAACCGCAGCCACGGCCGAGATCATGTGTACTGCCAGGGAGATAGGCCGCTGATCGACCCACGCGCAGTCATCGATCCGGATACGAAGCTGGCGGAGGGTGTCTCTGTCGGTCCGTTCTCAATCATCGGTCCTGGTGTTGAGATCGGTGCAGGCACGGTAGTCGGACCCCATGTGGTGATCAAAGGTCCCACCCGTATCGGTTGTGATAACCAGATCTACCAGTTTGCCTCCGTCGGGGAAGATCCCCAGGACAAGAAATACGCCGGTGAACCGACCCGCCTGGAGATCGGTGACCGTAACGTGATTCGGGAGTTTACGACCCTGCATCGGGGAACCGTTCAGGATCAGAGTGTGACCCGCATCGGCAATGACAACCTGCTTATGGCCTATATCCATGTCGCCCACGACTGTGTACTGGGGGATCATGTGATCATGGCCAACGCCGCCTCCCTGGGGGGGCATGTGCAGATCCACGATCATGCCATCCTCGGCGGGTTCAGTAAGGTCCACCAGTTCTGCCGGGTCGGCGCCCACAGCTTCTCCGGCATGGGGGCCGCCATCAGCATGGATCTGCCACCCTATGTCATGGTTGCGGGCCATCCGGCCAAGCCCTATGGTATCAACCGCGAGGGTCTCAGCCGCAGGGGGTTCAGCAAACAAGCCATTCAGCAGATCAAGCGGGCCTACAAGGTGCTTTACCAATCAGGCCTTCGTCTGGAAGAGGCGCGGGAAGCGATCGAGGCGATGCTGGAATCGACCCCGGAATTACGCCTCATGAGCGAGTTTCTCTCCCACAACGGACGGGGCATCCTGCGCTGATACCTGAGATGGACGAGGCACTGCGGGCGCGGGTTCCGGATATCGAGTTCGAAGGCATGACCGGTCCGCTCATGGAGGCTGCCGGCTGTCGCTCCCTGGCGGTGATGGATCCGGTGATGGGACTGTTCGAGGTCCTCGGACATCTGCCCGGGCTGATTAAGACCCGTCGCCGGCTTGTGTCTCATTTTCTGCAGAATCCACCCGATCTGGTATTAGGTGTGGACGCACCCGATTTTAACCTGGCCCTCGAGACCCGTTTGCGGGCAGGTGGGGTTAAAACCGCGCACTTTGTCAGTCCCAGCGTCTGGGCCTGGCGCCAGGGGCGGGTGAAGGGACTGCGCAACGCCGTCGATCTGATGCTGTGCATTTTCGATTTCGAGGTGCCGTTTCTGGCTCGCAATGGTGTGCCCGCGGTCTATGTCGGGCATCCGATGGCGGACCAGATTCCATTGCAACCAGCCGATACTCTGAGTGTGCGCAGAAAACTGGGATTGGATGAGCAGGCTCCCGTACTGGCCCTGTTGCCCGGCAGTCGCATCAGCGAGGTCAGCCGACTCAGTGAAACTTTTATCCGCACCGCAGCCTGGCTGAAGCGTCAAAGGCCCGAGTTGCAATTTGTCGCGCCTATGGTGAATCAGGCAATACGCGAACATTTCCAACAACAGTGGCAGTCATTGAACCTCGGGTTCGAGGTGTTGCTGCTGGAGGGCAGGGCTCGAGAGGCAATGGCGGCCGCGGACGTGGTTCTGGTCGCATCGGGTACCGCGACCCTGGAAACGCTTTTGATGAAAAAACCAATGGTCGTGGGTTATCGGCTGGCGCCGTTGACTGCCTGGATCATTCAGCGCTTCAAACTGTTGAAAACACCCTACGTGGCGATTGCCAACCTGTTATCCGATGCGCCCATGGCGCCGGAGTTTCTTCAGCAGAACTGTCGAGTCGATCAGTTGGGACCCGCGTTACTGGAGTTGTTGGATGATGCCAATAAGCGGGAGGCAATCGCACAACACTACGGGGAGATTCATCATAAGCTGCGCCGGGATGCCGCGGCGCAGGCGGCCGATGCCATTCTGCAAAGTCTCGACCAAACAAGCGCTGCGCAATCTGTCGGCAATCCTTGAGCACGATTGGGGTTGTCTGGTACAAGATCTGTGTCGGGTTAATCGTATGAGACAAGCGTAATGTCGTCCCGAGCATGAAACAAACGGAGTCAACACACAGATCATGGCGGTACTACTCCACGAACTGATCTTCGAGACAGCAGACTGCCAGCCAGACCAGCCAGCCCTGCAGTATAAATCCGAAACACTCACCTATCGTGAACTGGCTGAGCGGATCAAAGATGTTTCTTTCGCCCTGATGGGTATGGGAATCGACCGGTCCGAGCGGGTTGTCATCTATCTTCCCAAGTGTCTGGAAAATGTGATTGCCATCTTCGGGGTACTCGCCGCGGGCGCTACCTTTGTACCGGTCAATCCGGTACTCAAACCGCATCAGGTTTGCCACATTCTTCGGGATTGCAACGCCCGTCTGCTGATCACCACGCCGGTCAAGCTGAAATCTCTGCAGGAAACGATGGTCGATTGTGTGGATTTGACCGACCTGGTGCTGGTGGACGATCAGGGCGAAACAGATCCCAGCGGATATAACCAACATCTGATGACCTGGGAATCGTTTTCGGATCAGTGCAGCCCATGTGCCACGCATCCTGTCGTCGCGTCGGATCTTGCGGCACTCATCTATACCTCGGGCAGTACCGGGGAACCCAAAGGGGTGGCCCTCAGCCACCACAATATGGTGGTCGGGGCCCAGAGCGTGGCCGGGTATCTGCGTAACACCGCCTCGGACCGAATTCTGGTGGTTCTGCCGTTGAGCTTCGATTATGGGCTCAGTCAACTGACCACGGCCTTCCTGGTGGGGGCGACAGCGGTGTTGATCAACTATCTGCTGCCCATGGAGGTCCTTAATACTC
This sequence comes from Candidatus Thiodiazotropha sp., assembly GCA_037384565.1. Lineage (GTDB taxonomy): Bacteria > Pseudomonadota > Gammaproteobacteria > Chromatiales > Chromatiaceae > Thiodiazotropha. The sequence goes on along the minus strand of JARRNW010000479.1, from coordinate 1,301 downwards.
TGGTCCAGGAACGGATCACCGGATTAGCCACTGTGCCGCCACTGTGGAACCTGCTGGTGCAATTGTCCTGGCCCTTGGGAATTGCTCAGCAGTTGCGATACATCACCAGTTCCGGCGGGGTGATGCCGGTGAAGACCACTGAACGGTTGCGCCAGGTTTTGCCCAATACCGAGATCTATCTGATGTATGGACTGACCGAGGCCTTTCGGTCTACCTATCTGCCCCCTGATCAGGTAAGCAGAAGACCGAACTCCATAGGAATCGCCATACCGAATGCCGAGATCCTGGTGTTGCGCCCGGATGGTACCCCTTGTGACGCGGATGAGCCGGGTGAACTTGTGCACCGGGGACCGTTGGTCGCGTTGGGTTATTGGAACGATGAGGCTGCCACCCGACAGCGGTTCCGTCCTTTCCCCCCCGATATCGCCGGGCAGTCGAACCGGGAGCGGGCGGTTTGGTCTGGAGATATCGTCAAGCGTGATCGACAGGGTTATCTCTACTTCATCGGTCGTCATGATGATCTGATCAAGACCTCGGGGTTTCGTGTCAGCCCGAATGAGATCGAGGCAATCGTACATGCGTCCGGATTGGTGGAGGAGGTGGTGGCGCTGGGGATTCCCCATGCCACTCTGGGACAGTCCATTGCCCTGATTGTGGTACCCAAAAAGGGGGAGTCACTGACTGAGGAACAACTGATCAACGCCTGTAAAAGGCACTTCGCAACCTATATGATGCCCGCTCGGGTGGAGTTTCGCACCCGGATCACAACCAATGCCAATGGAAAACTCGATCGCAAACAGCTGGCTCGGGAATTGATGGAGTCATCGACCGATGTGTAAAGATTTGAAACAAGCCTGGCTCCTGGTAGCCGGTGTCGACGAAGTGGGACGTGGTCCCCTGGCCGGGCCGGTGGTGGCTGCGGCGGTAATTCTTCATCCCGAGCGCTCGATCCCCGGTCTGGCGGATTCGAAAAAGCTCAGCGAGAAACGCCGAGAGGTACTCGATCCGCTGATCCGGGAGCAGGCGCACTGCTGGTCGCTGGGGCGTGCGGAGGTGGAGGAGATCGACCGGATCAACATCCTCCAGGCCAGTCTGCTGGCTATGCAGCGGGCTGTGGCAAGTCTGCCGATTTCGCCCGATCGGGTACTCGTGGATGGCAATCGTCCGCCTCAATTGGACTGCCCGGTGGAAGCGATCGTGGGGGGTGACCGGCTGATCGAGGCGATCAGCGCCGCGTCCATTATCGCCAAGGTGGCCCGGGATCGTGAGATGGTGGCGCTGGATACGCAATATCCGGGTTA
>JARRNW010000478.1:1308-4573 GCA_037384565.1 Candidatus Thiodiazotropha sp. | reverse complement strand
TGTTGGCCCAATCCCCTCGACAGACCTCAGCGCTTCGTCACTCGCCGTAAATACCGCCTCGACACTGCCGAAAGCCTCAAGCAGGAGACGCGCCCGTCGCGGCCCGACTCCCGGTAGCCCCTGAAGAATATGATACTGTGCCTGCAGCTTACCCCTTGGTCGGTTTCCCTTGCGCGGTAATCCTCCTTCCGCAATGGCGCGCCCCTGTCGCGCCGCATAAATCATCAGACGAACCGTCTCATGAGGATCAAAGGAACGCAGCAATGGAATACCGTAGTAGACCGTCAGCGTGACCAGGGCGCCCTGTATGGCTTCTCTGCGCATGGCGCTCGACTTAAGACTCCCGGAAGAACCTTCCAGGATAATGAGGCTTTTCAAGGGCGATTCCACCAACCGGTGCGCTTGGCGGAACAGGCGGCCGTCCTTGATCGATTCGGCGAGGTCGGGTAGCGTCTTGCGCTCCACCAGCAACCGGCCATCCACCTCGTAGTCACCCACGGCCAGGCGTGCATGCTGTACGGATATACCTTCGATGGCGTGGAGTGCATCCAGAATAGGACCACGCGCTTCCCGGTCATCCATGACGATGCTGACTTCCTGTCGCATGTTCTGTACTTCTTCCCCTGACCCAGTCAGATCTGCTCCAATGTTTTCATGGATACAAACAAACGCATGGGATTATCCGTGAAAGGCTTGAACAGATCGAAGTGTTGATAAAATTTCAAAGCCTGCTCATCCAGAACATCAATGATTTACAAGATAGTCCGTAAGCGTAACGCCACTGGCCACAGCTGCTCGTTCAGCCAACCTTTTTAAATCCGCAGGAAACCTTGCTTCAACCCGTTCTGTCTTAACGGTCATTACCGGATACCTCAGCACGATCTACGATCACCCTTAAAGCATACGGCAGACTTCCGTACAATTATAGTTAGTCAATTTCAACGAGCCACTCTATCCTTTCACCCATGACCGCTCGCCTGATCATGCACGTCGACCTGGATGCCTTCTTCGCATCCATCGAACAACACGACCACCCGGAGTATCAGGGCCGGCCCCTGGTGGTCGGCGCGCAGCCTGGCCAGCGGGGGGTGGTTGCGACCTGCTCCTACGAGGCCCGCCAGTTCGGCGTGCGTTCCGCCATGCCGATCAGTGAAGCGGCCCGGCGCCTGCCCCCTGAAGCGGTCTATGTACGCCCCAGGATGGCCCGCTATCTTTCGGTATCCCAGGAGATCATGTCGATCCTCACTCAGGTCTCGCCCCTGGTGGAGCCTGTCTCGGTGGACGAGGCCTATCTCGATATCAGTGGCATGCAGCGACTCATCGGCACTCCGGAGACGATCGGCAGACGAACCAAACAGCTGATTCAGGAGGCCACCGGGCTGACGGTGTCCGTGGGGATCGGTCCCAACCGGCTGATCGCGAAACTGGCCTCGGATTTTCGCAAACCCGACGGGCTCACCTTTGTACCGGTCCAACGAGTGCAGGCCTTTCTCGACCCCCTACCCCTGACGGTGCTGCGCGGAGTGGGGAAAAAAACCGCCCCGTTGTTGCAGCGGCAGGGCCTGCGCAGCGTCGCGGATGTGCGGGGTCTGACCTTGTTGGAGCTACGCAAGCTCCTGGGGGACCTGGCCGGGAGCCGGATCTACGATCAGGCCCGGGGCATCGCTTCGGATCATATCCTTCCCGGGCGGGAGCGCAAATCGATCTCCAAGGAGACCACCTTCGCCGAGGATGTGACGGACCCCGATACCTTGCGGGACACCCTGCGGTGGGCCGCTCAGGAGGTCGGGCACATCGCCCGCCAGGAGGCACTCAAGGGTCATTGCGTGACTTTGAAAATTCGCTTTCGGGGATTTGAGACCCACACCCGCAGTTGGACTTTGTCTGTTCCAACCTCGGCTGATCAGACGATCTTCCGTCAGGCTTGGGAGGGGTATCAGGGAGAATCCTGGCAGGGCAGACCGGTGCGCCTGATTGGCTTGGGACTCAGCGGCTGGGAGAGTGGCGCAACCCACCCACAGCTTCAGGGCGAGTTGTTTACGGATGAGACGAATCCGTCGTCCGACGAGCGGGAGGAGCGCCTTTACCAAACCCTCGACGAGGTGAGTGGCAAGTTCGGACGCTCATCCGTGGGTTTTGGTCTGCAGCGCAAAAAATAAACCGCCACCAATGACCACCCCACAGGAGACTGAGGATCACTCATCGACCCAGACCCGCTCTTTGGATTCACCGAATATCCAGGCAATGGCGAGGCCGGCTGCCGCGAAACTCTGTTTCTCCACCAGGGGACTGTCTTCGAACACCGCACCGTTGAGGGTATCGTAGCGGATAAAGGCGCCGACCCAGGTGTGGTCGAAACGCTTGGAGAGGGACATCAGAAACTGACTGCCGCTGTATCCAGCATCGGCCTGATAGGCGGGACGGCTGGCGGTGGCGTACTCCGGGGCGACGCTGTAGAAGTAATCGTGCTGATCCTCGGTGGCGTAGATAGGCCCGGCGAGGAAACCAAGGTTCCAGCCCGGCAGGGCCGGCAGGTCGGTGATGTCGAGATTCAGGTTGGGCGAGAAAATCCAACCCACCTGCTCCGGGGAGCTTTCAACCGTAAAGGCGGCGCGAACCGGCATACGCAGTTTGAGGTTGCGTTTGCGGTCGTCGCTGCGCCACAGGGTCAGGTCCACTTGGGGGCCGAATTCCACGGTCGAATCCAGATCCGGCATACCTTCCCGAACCTCTACATCGTCGCTATCCATGGGGGGCGAGGCGGACAGGCTCAGGTTCAGTTCGATGCGATCAGATGCAAACAGATTACCTCGAATACCGTGACGATCGGACTTGAAAAACTCCCCGCGATAGATGAAATAGGGCGCCGGTAACAGAAAATTGTGCACCTTGCCCGATCCCCGGTAGGCGGGAAAACTCACCCCCCCGACACCGAACCCGATCTCCCAGAGCGGTTTCTCCTCCCCGGCCCACACTTGGCTGGCGATCAATAAGGCGGTAATGGTCAGGACGGTCTTCAATCTCATGATGTTACATCTCTCTGGAACTGTACCCTTTGTGTATACTCGACGATACCGCAGGGCGGGGAGCAGAAAGAATAAAGATCCGCAAGACCCAGGTCCAGTCGTCAGCAACCCGCAGCGATCCTAGTGTGGTGTCCTATATAAATCGTGCATTTAGAAAGCCACTCAAGCCGCGAGTGCAAGGCGTACCCCAAGGGCATTTCCTTCGGGCACAGCCCGCAGGGAATGGCTATTCCCTTTCC
>JARRNW010000478.1:0-1296 GCA_037384565.1 Candidatus Thiodiazotropha sp. | reverse complement strand
GGCTGCAACGCGGCAATCGTGGCTTGAGTGGCTTCCCGCAGGGCGAGGTAGGCGATTTAAATGCCAACTCAAGACATGCCTCGTCTAAATGTATGATTTGTATAGGACACTACACTAGGGAAACAACCCCAGGTCACCCATGCCACCGCATCTTAGGGACATTCGGAAATTGAAAGGCCATGATACCCATGGAGCTGTTGTTACCCTATATCGCAGCCTCGACGCTGCTGTGTCTGGCCCCGGGACCGGATAATCTTTTCGTGCTCACCCATTCCGCCCGCTACGGATACCGGGGCGGCTGGCAGGTCATCCTGGGGCTGTGCACCGGGTTGTTGGTTCACACCAGTCTCGTCGCCTGGGGTCTGGCGGCTCTGCTCTACGCCTATCCCATCGCACTCCATCTGATCCAGTGGGCGGGCGCCCTCTATCTGCTCGTCCTCGGCTGGCAGGCACTGTTTGGTGATCATTCGGAATCGCCGAACCAAGCGTTGGAAACCCGGGGAATTATGCTCTATCGCCGGGGCATCATCATGAATCTGAGCAATCCCAAGATCAGCCTGTTTTTTCTTGCCTTTCTGCCCCAGTTCGTAGCGGACAGCTCACTGCCGGTGGTCTGGCAACTCATGTTTCTGGGTGGGGTGTTCATCCTGATCACGTTGCTCACTTTCGGAAGCATTGCCTATCTGGCGGGGATCCTAGGACAATGGCTCAACCGATCCCCAGGCATACGCCTGTGGCTGGATCGGATCAGCGGATTGGTATTCGTTGCCATCGCCCTGAATCTGCTGTTGGGATCCTTCGGTGGATAAGCGGATTACTGATCGGATCCCAGATAGCCTTGCACCATGTGCTGCCACTCCGGTCCTTCGATGAGGTTGAGAATATCCCGATTTAAGGTTTCACGCAGCGGTGCCCCCGGCGGCAGGGCAATCCCGTAGTCCTGACGACGAAACCGGTTCGGCAGAACTCTGAGGGTATCCGCATAGTCACGGTTCACCCAGTAACGCAGTATGGGCAGATCATAAACCACCGCATCCGCCTCCCCCTTTGCGAGACGCTGCAGAGCCTGCTCGACACTGGATGTATTGCGATAACGTACCAGCTTCTCGTCCAGAAAGGCGGCGCTGGTACTGCCCTTAACCGTCAGCACGCGTTTGCCATGAAAGTCGTCAATGCCGTGAATCGACTGCTCCAACTGGCCGACGGTGAGCGAAGTGGCGATGGCTGCGGTAAATCCGGAGATGATAATAATACTGGCGAACATCCAGATCAGGCCGAGTATCCGTCCAATCGGGG
>JARRNW010000477.1:0-3278 GCA_037384565.1 Candidatus Thiodiazotropha sp. | reverse complement strand
CGGTGAATTCGGTATTCGACGGCGAATGGGCGTTTTTCACTTACAGCTCGCCGGATCTCTTCGGATAGCAGAGGAAGGTCATCCTCATGCACAATAGATGCGTAAGAAATTTCCCGATTGTTCACCAGGGCATCGGAGCTGTAACCGATCAACTGACTACAGCCGTTGGAGACAAACTGCATGGTCCAGTACTCGTCATCCTGGCAACGATAGGCCATACCCGGCAGATTGGACATCAAGGTGGCGAGTTGGCGTTCGCGTTCCACCAGCGCCTCTTCAGTCTGTTTGTGAGCGGTGATGTCCCGGCCAATAGCGATCGAACCGACGATGTTTCCCTCTTCGTCGAAAAAGCGCCGGGAATTCCAGGCGATGATCTTCTGTTGTCCGCTTTTGGTATGGATCCGGGTCTCATAACCCGCGACCTCTTTTCCCTGATTCAGGATCTCGTTAGCATCCCTTGTGATGCATTCGCGATATTCGGGATCCGGATAGATCCACTGCCAGATCTCTGCGTTGCCCAGAACCTCGTCCCGCGTGTATTCGCTGATCTGCTCGGCCGCTTTGTTCCATACGGTGACTCTCGCGGAGGTATCAAGTACATTGATCCAGACGCTTGCATTATCCACGACACTCGCCCAGAATTGATTGAGTAGTCTTAGTTCAGCCCGTTGCTCCAGGAAACGCTGGACCTGTCTTTCCTGGATGAGCATGTGATGTAGGGTAATCCACAGCAGAACCAGAGCCGTAACCACCACAAAGCCCCAGCCCTTGAGGGTTTGATAGTGGCTGATCTCCAGGGGGTTACTCAACCACTTCTCGAGCAAGGTGTCGGACAAAGAAATCCACAGTCCCGCGACAACCAAGTAGACCAGAGCTACCTGAAAAGCTTTGCGAAACGGAGAGACGTGCTGCGGTCGATCGGGCATGATGTTTCTGTTTTCCCTCTGATGTAGCTATTCCTTCGCGAAAGATCGCTGCTTCCGTGAAGTTTAGCATCAATGTTCGGGTACTGGGCAAAGACGTAAGATCTTGATTCCTGCGACATAGATGAGACAGTTCCGAGGTGTGGGCAAGCCTGCGAAATTGATACGTTCTGCAAGACCGGCTCTGTTAGGATCATCAACTCTCTTTTTGAACAACACTTTAAAACTCCACTTCAGAGTGCTCAAACTACCCGTTTCGGCGTAATTTCAAGCCCTTCAGCTACCATTAGGCAACAAGCTGCCAGGTAATCTGATCTGTTCAGTTGCCGTGGGTTGTGTACCGATCGTTGAAATCCTGCCCGGCGCTATGTGAATTTGTCTAAACCCGGGCAACCCTGGGTAGCTGATAGCAGTTCAGGTTGCCCCTATTACTTCGATGAGCCCCCAGATAACCACCGACTTACTGTCCAGTATATATACTTCCCACATGGATTCTGACACCCTTGAGTATCTGGAAAAACGCCTGGGCAGGGTTCACGCACGCCTGCGTATCGGCATCGAGGAGGAGTATTTTCCCCGCGTATTCGGCAAGGGTATCAACTTCTTCCATCCGGAAAATTGGTATTCCAGCCATTCACTGCTGCGCAAATTCCTAAAGATGACCGGCATCTACTGGCGCGGCCGCGCCAACACGCTCAATTTCAGAATCAGCCGCAACACCATTGCCCTGTCGCATCTCCCCAGGGCGTTCGACGGATTCACCCTGCTTCATCTCAGTGATCTGCATGCAGATATGTACCCACCGGCGATGGAAGCGATGATCAACAGGGTCAAAGACATGACCTATGATGCAGTGATACTTACCGGCGACTACCGGGCCTGGACCTTCGGCGAGATCGAACAATCCATGGAGGGTATGCGAGCACTATGCGACGTTTTGACCGCTCCGGTCTATGGCGTGCTTGGTAACCATGACACCATTCGTATGGTCCCCGAACTGGAAGCTATGGGGATACGGATGTTGCTGAACGAATCTGTCGCCCTGACTAGGGATGGATCGAAGATTCATCTGGCGGGTATCGACGATGCCCACTACTATCGGGTCGACAATATCGAAAAGACCGCAGATGAGATCCCCTTGGAGGCGTTATCGATTTTGCTTTCGCATACACCGGAAATATACCGCCAGGCGACCCATGCAGGCTTTGATATCTGCTTCTGCGGCCATACCCATGGTGGTCAGATTTGTTTACCAGGTAGCGTTCCCCTGACCCTGGATGCCCGCTGTCCCCGTCGTCTCGGTTCGGGGGCCTGGCGATATGGGAAGATGCGGGGATACACTTCGGCGGGCGTCGGCACCTCAATTGTCGCGGTAAGAGTCAACTGTCCACCGGAGATTGCTCTGCACACACTGCGCGTTGGCGTTTGATACCCCTGAGTTCTCACTGCATGGCAAACACAGAGTCGGTTACTCCGGTTTTCACGGCAGGTTGGCTCGTCAATAGGGTCGGCGGCGAATACCGATGTAGTAGAAGAGAAGCGATAGCAGGGGTACTAAGATGATGAAACCCAGTAGTATGATGAGTATCGAACTCCAGCCCAGCTTAAAGACTGGAGCAACGACCAGTACGGGCAGCAGAGATTCGGGAATCTGGTCCAGACCGGTAGTCCGGCTACTGGGTGGATAACCGAGACGACGCTTGGTGAAGCTGGCTAACAGATCGCCAAGCATAGCCAGTGCTCCGATTGTGGTTCCCCAAAGCCAATCGATACCGCCTATTGGAGCGACCGCTCCGGTGAGCAGTATTGCCGATATCACTCCCCGAAGCGTTTTTGAGTCACCCAGTATCGGGGCTCCCGCGGCAGTCCGCATGCCGCCGTCCAGCGGCCATGAGCAGCAGTCACCCATGAGATGGCGCGCCAGGATTGGAGCGCCGTTGGCGATGAGCAACAAGGCCAGAAACTTGAGTTCGGTCTCCATGATGCCGGTTATCGCTTGAAGGTCTGATATTAGAAGTGAATCAGTCCCAGTACCCCGATAGCGATGAGATAGAAGGCAACGATATATTTCATCAGGGCAGGTCGAACCAAAATGATGATACCTGCAACCAGGGCAATAAGTGGTTTGAGGGGTAGATACATGTTCAATTTTCTCTTGTTGACGTTAGTACATTAAAAGGGAATCCAAATCGCATCTAGACCCAGCCCCGATCAGCGCGATCTTCGGTTGTTCGTCGACGGTGGTACTCTCTCGGTAGACTTCATCCACCTCAAAGTTCTCCATCGTCACTCGATGCGGGCGATACCTCACCTTCGGACAGCTCCGGATTCCTGATATTCGTACCGGATAAACGC
>JARRNW010000476.1:0-3286 GCA_037384565.1 Candidatus Thiodiazotropha sp. | reverse complement strand
ATCTTTGGGGGCGTGTCGCACCGGTGAGCGAATTGCAACATCTGGCGGACGAGTTCGGTCTGAAGCTGATCTACGATGCCGCGCACGCCTTTGGCTGCTCTTGGCAGGGTACGAAGATCGGTAATTTCGGTGATTGCGAAGTCCTGAGTTTTCATGCGACCAAATGTTTTCATACACTTGAAGGCGGGGCGGTGCTGACCAACCAGGAGGCATTGGCGGAAAAACTGAGATTGATGCGTAACTTCGGTTTTTCCGGTGTCGATCAAGTCGTCTGTGCCGGCACCAATGGCAAGTTGAACGAGGTTTCCGCTGCGATGGGTGTCTCTAATTTCGCCTTTCTGGAACAGCTTCTGGCGCATAACCGACAGGTCTATCGGACCTATCGGGAGGCCATGTCAAATCTGTCAGGCATACGCCTGTTGGAATTCGATGAACGCCAGGATAACAATTTTCAATACATCGTATTGGAACTGGAAGAATCCTGCCCGCTCGGCCGGGATCGTATCATTGAAGTGCTGCATGCGGAGAATATCCTTGCCCGTCGCTATTTTTGGCCCGGATGCCATCGCATGATGCCCTATAGGGAACTCTACCCATCGGCCGGATGCAATTTGAACCATACGGAACAGGTCATGGAACGTATCATCGTGATGCCGGGAGGTTCGGCCTTGAGTCCTGAGATGATTCCCACCATCGCGTCTGTATTAGCGGTCCTACTCAAGTGACGAGGCGTGCAGGTCCCAAAGGATTTCTCTTTTTAGTGTTCATTTCTTTTGTCAGGGCCAATAGGATAGGAATCCCTGTGAGGCCAGCCAGGTGCAGGAAGATACACGGTACTTTACGATTACTTCGAGTTCGCGTATCAACGGTCTTCGAAACCATATCCAAAGACGCGTTTCAAGCATTGCGCCCAAATCATGGAGGCCCAATGCTCAGCCGACGTGGGTGGTTCATCAGGTACCCCAGCCTTGTTTCCCCTGCCCCGCTTTGCCGGCGCGACCAACGCCCAATGCTTGCTGTTTGGCGAAAACGCCCCACGAAATCGGGTAAGATTCACACGCGGCTTCGCCACCAGCATCGCCTATTTGCTCCCTCTGCCCCCGGAATTCTAATCCACACACTCGACACATCAAAACCACACACAAGTACGCCATAGTCGCTCCATCGATAAAAATATAGAGGTGCCTCTATGCGTATTCTGCTGGCAAATCCCCCCCATACGGCGATTGGCAGCCGCATTCCCGACGAACATCTGCCTCCGCTGGGTCTGTTGGCAATTGGTGGGCCGTTGATTGATGACGGGCACGATGTGAAGTTACTCGATGCGGAGCTCGGGCCACTTGCCCCTGATGCCATTGTGCGCCGGGTTCAGATCGAGTGTCCCGACGTGATACTTATCGGACACTCCGGATCAACGTCGGCGCATCCCACCGTGTGTGATCTTACCCGACGATTTCGTCGGGTCTTGCCACAGACCACAATTGTCTACGGTGGCGTCTTCCCTACCTACCACTATCGTGAAATTCTGCAACATGAACCGCAAATAGACATTGTGATACGGGGTGAAGGAGAAGCAACGACACGAGAACTTCTGCGGATTATTGCAAGCTCGGGACACCTTGAGTCGGTAGCGGGTATCGCTTTCCGACGGGATGGGGATGTCATCGAAACTCCGCCGGCTGTGATGATAGAGAATCTCGATGCCTACCGTGTCGGTTGGGAGCTGGTCGATCTCAAGCGCTATAGCTACTATGGCGGCAGACCCTCGGTGGTGATGCAATTTTCACGCGGTTGTCCGCACCGGTGCAACTACTGCGGTCAACGGGGCTTCTGGGGCAAGTGGCGCCATCGTGATCCACGCAAGTTCGCCAAGGAGATGGCCTGGCTGTACCGCACACAGGGCGTGGTCCTGTTCAATCTAGCGGATGAGAACCCCACGAGCAGCAGGCGCGCCTGGCGAGAATTATGTGAGGCCATCATTGCAGAAAATATCCCAGTGACGATCATCGGTTCGACCCGTGCCGATGACATTGTCAGGGATGCGGATATCCTGCATCTCTATCGCTGGGCCGGCGTTGAGCGCTTTCTTTTGGGTATTGAAAACACCGATGCGGCGACTCTCGACAAGATTCGCAAGGGAACAAGCGTAGCGACTGATCGTGAAGCAATACGCCTACTACGGCGCCACGGCATTCTTTCCTTGGTCACCTGGGTAACCGATTTTGAGGAGGTAACTGATCAGGACTTTGTGCATTCGCTTCGACAACTGCTCTCCTACGACCCAGATCAGATCATGCCGCTCTATATCACTCCCCACCGATGGACACCCTACTACCGTATTGCCTCCCAACGTCGCATTGTACAACCCGATCTGCGTTACTGGGACTATAAGCACCAGGTACTGGCAACGCGCCACATGGCCCCATGGAGGATCTTTTTGTGGGTTAAGTTTATCGAGGCGGTGCTTCAGCTTCGACCCAAGGCAATCTGGCGCTCTCTGTTTCAGCCAGATATCGCCTCACGTACGGGCATGCGCTGGTATACCAAAATGGGCAGGCGCGTCTGGCCACATGAAGTCATCGGTTTCTTCTTTCGTGAACGTCGTTCGAGTAACGGTCCGGCTTTGACATCTTTTTGGGGAACATCGCAAGACCATCTGGAGAACCCCATGCGCATCACGACCAGAGCAAGAAAACGGGCGTCCTGATGAGCCGACCTCACTCGGGCTGGTTGGCGGAGTACGCCGCAGCTTTTCTTTAGAATGGCGAGCTCTTCGGTGACGGGCGTGCGCACCTTCTTTATCCACCGATATTCAACTCTGCTCCGTCAATGCGATCAGTATATCGGCAAACCAGGCGCAGTTCAGTCCCAGCGCTTCGTCAGCTTCCGCGTCCCTACCCAGCACATCGAGGCGCGCGGAGTGCACGCCGAGCAGTATCCACGGGAAAGACTCCCGGCCCTGGCCCCTATGGCGACACACAACCGGGGCACCACTGGAACCACGGTGGGTGCGTGCATCCGTGAGGAAATAGCCGTTACCCTGGAAGCGCATCGAAAAAGAGGAGGCATTGATCGCGTGCCGTACTACGGGCAATTTGTGCAGGGTATCGTGGAATCCGAGTGGAAAGCCCACGATCAGCATCGGCGTGGCAATCTCGATATTCTCTTCCCGCTCCAGCAGGTTGTCAGGCGTGAAAGCAAAGAAGGTCACATCTTCGGGCATCGCACTGCGGTCGACTTCTACCACGGCAACATCGATCTTACCGGCAGTGTCGGTGCCCGCTAT
>JARRNW010000475.1:0-3287 GCA_037384565.1 Candidatus Thiodiazotropha sp. | reverse complement strand
TGGTTGGAAGGAGACAGTGGTTTTGCCACGGTAGTCAGGATTCTGGAGGGTCGGGGAATCCTCATGTTCCAAGCCAAAAAGGCGGCTGAAGAGGAGATGGAGCAGGATATCAAAAAGGCCGGAGTCCAGGTGTTTGCCCTCGCCATGGTGGCGCCAGACCTCAATCTGGGCATCCAGGGTCTGGTACAGGGATTCGGTATCGGTCCATTGCGAGCCAATATCATCATGGCCAATTGGCTGGAGCATGCATCGACACTCAACGAGCAGCAGCGGGAACTCTCCTATGGTGAGCATTTACGCACCGCCTTCCGTCTTGGCTGCAATCTGGTGGTGTTGGATACGGACGAGGCTGAATGGTCGGCACTGCAGGATTCAGCGGCGGAGACGCGGCGTATCGATGTCTGGTGGCGGGATGATGCGAGCAGTCGCCTGATGCTGTTGCTCGCCTATCTGATTACCCGCGCCGAGCCTTGGGAGGGTGCGCGAATCCGTCTATTGGGGATATGCTATACCCAGGATACCCACGAAACCCTCAGTGGACTGCAAAACATCCTGGATGAAGTACGCATACCCGCTGAACCGGTGTTGGTGGAGCAGACTGACAGCGCGGCGGTTGTGAGACACTCTGCGGATGCCTCTTTGGTCTTTCTGCCCTTTCGACTGCGTGGCAACCAGCCCTTGGGACCCTTCGATGAATCCTTGGATGAACTCTTGCAACCGCTTCCGGCTGTCGTATTGGTGATGGCCGCCCAGGACATCGATCTGGATGCGGAACCGGAAGAGGGGGAAGCCGCTGAAAAGGCTCATCTCATGGATACACTGAGTGATTCCGAACGACTGGCTGAACTGGCACTGCAAGACGCCGAGAAGGCCGAGGCGGCCTATCGGAAACAGCAGGAAAAAATCGAGGATGAAACCGGGCTTGTCACCGAACAGGCACAGATCGATGCAATGAACGCCAAATTACACGAACTTGAGCAACAGGCTGAAAAGGCCAAACGACGTGCCGCCCGAGTGGCCGCCAAGGCCAAGCTAGCCAGACAGGAAGCCGAGGCCAGGGGTATTTTGTCCGATAATCCCGCACAGGATGAACGGGACGCATAAACAACGAATCTACTCGAGAATTAAAAAGCTCCGGTTGACATCTCTTGTATCGAGGCGTAATTTCGCACCCCATCGATTTTCTGCAACAACACAGGAGGCAATGAATGTATCAATCTCAAGTCGTCATGAGCCTCGTGTCCCCTATCGACCAATAGTCTTTTCTGGTCGTTCTGACCGGGCTCCTGCCAAAAAACCTATTTCAATGTAATACCGACATGCTTTGGGCATGGTGGCATTTATTGCTACAACTACATGCCTTTGTCGTGCGGTAGGAGTAACTGATGAATCAATCAAGAAGTTGGCTCGGCAGGGCCAAAAACCTTTGTGCTGAAATTGGGCCCGAGGACGGTATCGATCCGCGCCAGCTTTCAAAGCGCTATCTGACCGACAAACCGAGCCATAAAGCCAATCAGTTGTGCAAAGTCGCACAGCGGGTGCTGTCACTCGTGTTAGGTGAGTTCAACGACCCACTCTTGCAGTCGCTTTCGGTAGTCGAAGTAACAAGTCTGCATCAAGGGTCATCGCTGCTCGTTACGCTGAGTTATCCGGGGGTTGGATTACCGGAACAAGAGCATCTGATTATGCAGAGTCTGCATGCTGTTGAGGGGGCGCTGCGTGCCGCGGTAGCCCGCTCAGTGAAAAGAAGGCGCATAGCAGCACTTAAGATCAAGTTACACCCATTGGGTGAAAAGGAGGCATGTGATGCCAATTCTCAAGACAATCAGTAAAGGTAAAGTGCCGGTCAAGATCTATACCGATGATATCGACGCGGGTACCATGCAACAGCTCTACAATATTTCCCAGTTGCCTATCATTCACAGCCATATTGCGGCGATGCCCGATGTACATCTGGGAAAGGGTGCGACCGTGGGATCGGTTATCCCCACCAAGGGAGCGATTATTCCGGCGGCGGTGGGTGTGGATATCGGTTGCGGTATGAATGCCATCCGACTGTCGATAAAAGCCGGAGATCTTCCGGATAACCTGCGTGCCCTGCGGCTGGCAATCGAGGCGGCAATTCCCGTCGGTTTCAATATGCATAAGAGTGACCGTGCCCGGGAGTCGACCATTCGTGCTTTATCAGGCGGACTGGATCGCATTCTCGGTAAGCACCGCAAGATCTACTCTCTGCAGAAGCGTCCCTATCAGACCTGGATCCGGCAGATCGGCACCCTGGGTGGTGGCAACCACTTTATCGAACTCTGCCTGGATGAGAACGACGATGTCTGGGTCATGCTGCATTCGGGAAGCCGGGGGGTAGGGAATGCCATCGGTCAGTACTTCATCGAATTGGCGAGAAAGGATATGGGGCAGCATATCGTAAACCTGCCGGACAAGGACCTGGCCTATTTCAGTGAAGGCGCCAAACATTTCGATGACTATGTGGAGGCGGTGGAGTGGGCTCAGGACTATGCCATGGCCAATCGAAGGGAAATGATGCACTTCATACTCGGGGCGCTGCGCAAGAAGCTACCGAAATTCGGTATCACCAAGGAGGCGATCAACTGTCACCATAACTATGTTGCCCGTGAACATCACTTTGGTGAGAACGTGTTTGTCACTCGCAAAGGGGCGATCCGTGCAGGAGAAGACGAATTGGGTATCATTCCCGGGAGTATGGGTGCCAAGTCGTTCATTGTGCGCGGTAAGGGAAACCCCACTTCGTTTTGTTCTTGCTCCCACGGCGCCGGGCGGAGGATGAGTCGCAATGCCGCTAAGCGGCAATACAGCGAACAGGATGTAGAGCGACAGACAGCCGGTGTGGAGTGCCGCAAGGACAAAGGCATTATCGACGAGATACCTGGTGCTTATAAGGATATCGACCAGGTGATGGAACACCAGAGCGATCTGGTGGAGGTGGTGCACACCTTGAAGCAGGTGGTCTGTGTGAAAGGGTAGCAATATACTGATGGATGAAATGGTTGGGGGCTGATGACTACTGCAAGTCATCCCTCTTAACCAGCTACGGGCTATTGGGTGCTGATGTGATTACCTGTAAGGGGTTATCTGGCATTCAAAAGAGCCTAAGCAAAACTTGATCTGACAGACACGCCATCGAAACCGGTAACTGTCAGATCAAGTCTGAACTACTACATATTATCCAAATAGTCTTCGTTTACTAATCATTGAGAGATGATTTCTATGTTATGCTTTACCTCCAACATTAGTCTTCTAGCTTCTTT
>JARRNW010000474.1:0-3299 GCA_037384565.1 Candidatus Thiodiazotropha sp. | reverse complement strand
TTTCACCCTGAACCAACGCGTACAGGATCTCACCATGCCTGAATGGCACAACTTCGTCATCCGGGCTGTGGAGGACCATCACCGGCCCGGCAATATCCGCCATGCGACTACGGGTATCATAGCGCTCCCGTGACAGCCACTTGACCGGAGCCCAAGAAAAATGATCACCCGCCACCTCGGGCAGGGAGGTAAACGTGGATTCCAGTACCAGCGCCTTATGAGGGTGTCGGGATGCCAGGTAAGCCGCGATCGCCCCCCCGAAAGAACGACCAAACAGAATAAGCCGAGAAGACTCGATACCCCGATCTATCGTCAGATAACGCCAAGCCGCCTCCGCATCCCGGTAGATCCCCACCTCAGAGGGTTCTCCCCCGCTCTCCCCATAGCCCCGGTAGTCAATAATCAGGACCGCAAGACCCAGCCGATGGAACAGCTCCAGAGTGTCGAGCCGATGCCCGATATTCCCCGCATTGCCATGCAAGAATAGCAGGGTGGCGCTGGGATTGGGGTGAGGCAGAAACCAACCTCGGATCAAGACACCCTCTTCACTGAGCAGCTCGACATCCTGATAATCGAGGCCGATCTGCCCAGGTGTCACACTGACCTCCCGAGTCGGAAAGTAGACCAGGTTCGCCTGATTCCAGTACAGCGATGCAAGTAACACAGCGTACACCAGCAAGCCACCGAACAGGGCCAGCATAGCCATTTTTCGCAGTGAATTTCTCATGTTCATTTAGTGAACACCTGTACAGGGCCTTGAATAAAAGCATTAACCCTATCTATTTGTTCCATAACAGCTGAATAAAGGCATCCGCCACCGCATTATTCAGGTTGTCCCGGTTCAGAGCGATCCACAGGGTCCTGTTGATCCTCAATCCCTGGATTTTGATGTGGTGGAGGCCACCCGCCAGCAGGGCATCGTCAACAACGAAACGTGGCAGAAAACTAACATACCGGCCACTCTGCAATATCTCCACGATGGTATCGGTGGAACCAACCTCCATGACAATAGGCAGGGGACCGAGTTCGATATCCTTGAGCGCCTGATCCAGGGTGATGCGTGTCGCCGCCTCGGGTTCCCGCAGCACATATTTCAGACCCGTAAGTTCTGTCACCGGTATCATCTCGCACCCCCACAACGGATGACCCGCACCACACACCAGCATCAATTCATCATCAAGCCACTTCTGCACCAGGATCCGCGGGTGGTCCGGAGCCTGCTCAAGCAGCGCCAGATCGTATAAACCGGTGGCCAGGCGTTGCTGTATCCGCCGGGAATATCCCACCCGGCTTTCGATGGTGTGCTGCGGATAGCGCTCCGCGAATCGGAGCAGCAGGTCCGGCAAGAAATGCTCTCCGATAGCCAGGGTGACACCCAGACGCAACTTGTTCTGACCGGAGGTGAGTTGCTGCAGATCATCCTGCAATGCCGACTGATGATCCAATACCAGACAGGCGTAGGTGTAGACCATTTTTCCCGCCTCGGTCAGCTCAAGCCGATGCCCGATCCGCCGCATCAATGGAGTCCCATAACAGTGATCAAGCCCACGCAGACGCTTGGTGACCGCCGGTTGCCCAACATGCAGCACCCGCGCTGCCTCGGTGACTCCACCCAGCTCCACGACCGCTTTCAGAGTTGCCAGCCCATTGATATCCGGGAGCGAATTATATTCCATACAGGAATATTACTACCTTTTTAGTTATTTGAATAACCTTAAAAAAACCGTCAATATGCCCAGTCTTTCGCTGATTTTGACGGCATAAAGATCAGCAAACAGCACTACGAGCCGTATTCTTTTTTTCCATATAGGAATACAACCTGCGTTCTGCAACGGCCCCTGAGTGCGTCCGCGTACCTAAATAATCCTCTGATCACAGTTACGGAGAAATTGACCAGTGAATGTATCGCCTGACCGAATCCACGCTGACCCAACCCAGACCCTCGTCCCAAGCAGAACCCTACCCACCAAGAAAATCGTTGCCGGCGGTTTTTTTCTGGTTGTGGCCCTGGTCCTGGCCAAGTTGGTTCCCACCATCGAGATCGCCTGGGTCAGCGGTATCCTGATGCTGACCATCTATCTGTTCGCCTTCGAAATCGTCAGCGTCGACGTGGCGGCGGCCAGCATCATGGTGCTGCTGGGTCTCAGCTCCCTGTTTGCTTCACTCATGGGACTGGAGCAGGGACTGGTGGACAACCAGCACCTGTTCGACGGATTTGCCTCCAATGCGGTGATTTCCATCATTGCGGTGATGATCATCGGTGCCGGTCTCGACAAAACCGGCATCATGAGCCAGGTAGCCGCCTTCATCCTCAAGGTGGGCGGAACCACCGAGAAACGGATCATCCCCATCATTTCCGCCACCGTGGGATTCATCTCCTCATTCATGCAGAATGTAGGCGCCGCGGCCCTGTTCCTACCGGTGGTCGCACGCATCTCGGCCCGCTCCGGGATTCCCATGTCGCGTCTGCTGATGCCCATGGGATTTACCGCCATCCTGGGCGGCACCATGACCATGGTAGGCTCCAGTCCGTTGATCCTGCTCAACGACCTGATCCTTACCTCGAACAAGGCTCTGCCCGCGGATCAGCAGATGGACACCTGGGGCCTCTTCTCCGTAACCCCCATCGGTATCTGCCTGGTCGCCACCGGAATTATCTATTTCGTCATCGCAGGGCGCTTCGTACTACCCAAAACCGAGAGCGAGAGCAGCACCAGCGGTACCGATTCGATGCAGTATTTTCAGGACGTCTACGGCCTCTCCTACCAACTTTCGGAACTGGTAGTGACCGAGCAGAGCAGTCTCATCGGCAAAACATTCGACGACGTGGAAACCGCCTACCGGGTCCGCATCATCGCCACCAAGTTGTCTGGTGAGGCCAACCGGATCGGTCCCGGCGCCCTGGCTCGTGATGTCGCCATCGAAGCCGGCATGGTGATGGGCGTGGTGGCGGATCCCCAATCACTGGATCATTTCGCCGAAACCTTCAACCTGAAGAAGCGCCGTGAACTGCGCTCCTTTTCCAGCGATCTCGCGGCCAGTCATGCGGGTATCGCCGAGGTGGTCATCCCCCCCGGGTCCTCGCTGATCGGCAAGAGTGCGCGAGACCTGTGGATGCGCAAGACCTACGGCCTGGCAATGATCGGCCTGCACCGCAACGGCGAAACCCTGCGCGAGGGACAGGATATCCGCAACATGCCATTCATGGCCGGCGACACCCTGGTGGTGCATACCCCCTGGGATGCCCTCGCCCGCATCGAGAAAGACAAAAACTTCGTCGTCGTCACCACCGAGTACCC
>JARRNW010000473.1:0-3308 GCA_037384565.1 Candidatus Thiodiazotropha sp. | reverse complement strand
GGGAACTCGGTCGTGGTGTAGATGGGTTGGGCACACCCGTTAGCCAGGTCTGCCAGAAAAGGCGGCAGGGTCAGTTCAGCTTCGTTGAGCACAAAGTGATCCACTTCCGGGAAATGGTCATGTTCCATGGTGAACAGCGGCCCTCCCGCCACTACCTTCACACCGGCTTCCTTACAGCGAGCAATGAGCGCCCGCGCCGAATCGCGCTGCACGATCATTGCGCTGACGAAGACATAATCAGCCCATGCCAGGTCTGCCTGAGTTAGGCCAGTTACGTTGAGGTCAACCAGCCGTTTTTCCCATTCGGGAGGCAGCATGGCTGCTACGGTCAGCAGGCCCAACGGTGGTGCAGCGGACTTCTTGCGGACAAATTTGAGCGCGTGCTTGAAACTCCAAAAAGTGTCCGGAAACTCAGGGTAAACAAACAGAATTCTCATCGGTTTCTCCTTCCGATTTGAGCATAAGCAGGTGTCATTGGCGGGACTCTTGCAGGGGCCTGGCCCCGGTCGATTGTCTAGTCCTGACTCTTTACCTCAGCCTCGATCCGACCCGCTTCCCGTGTTCGCAATTTATTCTCTGTCATTTTGGTTTTGCGTCCCGAGTCTTCTTGATGACAGGGTTATGATTAACCCATCGGTTCATACAATGCGCGATGATGTCGCATGTGCTACCGCCTATTCCTGTACTCACCAACTGCCGCCAGCGAAAGAGCCATAATTACAAACAATGCGATGACATACAGGGTGGTCTCCATTTCTTATTCCCTACTTCTTTCATCGATTATTCCTTCACGTCTCTTGCCTTAACTCCAGCGCCGTTTCCATCGCTTGACACACTGACAGGCAGGCTGCCCAGAAGCAGGGTAGGACTGATACCGTGTTCGGTGATGACGACCTTGGCATTCTCGCGCAGGGAGGTTTCGACCATCTCCATTTGCTTGAGTACCTGGGCATTGCCGACGAAGTATTGCTGGGCGGCCTCATTGACCAGGCGGATGGCTTCGGCCTTGCCCTCGGCTACCTGAATCACAGCTTCACGCTCTCCCTCAGCACGCTGGATGATCGCCAGTTTCTGCTGTTCAGCAGCCTCGAACTCACCCGTCGCCAGTAACTTCATGGAACGCCGCTCTTGCTCGGCTGTCTTCTGTTTATGCATGGCTTTTTTGATATCATCGGGTGGATCAATCAGGCGGATTTCCACCTTACTGACGGTCAGTCCCCATTCGACCGCGAAGATGTTCAGGATCCGCTGTAAATTGTTGGCGATTTTCTCACGAGCCACCAGGCTCTCATCCAGCGACAATTCGCCAAACTCCTGACGCAGATTCGTCATTGCCAACTGGATGACTGCTCGCTTCCAATTGTCGATGTTATAAAAAGTGCGCTTGATGCCTTCTTCGTCGACAGTGGGGCGCACCCACATGACACCATCTACCGTAATCTCAACGTTGTCTTTGGTGATCACCGGTTGAGGCTCAATATCCATAGTATGTTCGCGGACATCGCGCACACGAGTGACGTGCACGAGCGGGATTTGAAAGCCCAGCCCAGGCATCACAAATCGGCTGTACTTGCCCAGGGTTTCCTGGATGCCACGCTCGTAAGGTCGCAGAGTATAGATTGGACCAATTATTGTTCTCATAGCATTCCCTTTTCTGTGTGATCTCTCGTTCAAATATGGCGCTCAAATTGCACGATGGGATCAATCAACCTGCCGATTTGAGAATCAGCAGGTGTCATTGGCGGCGCTATTAGCGGCGCGACGCCCAATAGGCGTCTGCCTCCGCTTCGAGTTTGTCCAGGCGGGTGTAGTAGTCTGGGAATTCCTTGAGATGCGCCCAGGCGATCTTTCCCGTGAGCGCCAGGTCATCACCGGTCACGTCGGTTTCTGGGTCACGCGCGCCATGTTCGAACTCTACCTCAAGCCCCTGCCGAAACTGTTCCAGGTCGATTCGCGCCCAGTCGAGACCGAGCTGCGTTCCAATCGAACGAGCTTTTTCAGTTGAAATTTTCTGTTTACTGTCCATATAATCCTCACGCTTCTTGCTCTGCCTGCTGCTATTGGGTGACTCTGTCCCAAAGGTAATGAGTTGCTCTAACCTTGAAAGTACTTTCGGACTTTCGCTGCAACCTGTCCATCCGTCATGCTGTCAGTTGTTTCAACGTTAACGATACGCTCACCAAGTGCTTGGCCCTCAAGTTGTTTTTGCAGCTCACCCTTCGCCTCGCCAGGACCAAATATCAGAATAGAGTCTGCATCACGAAAACATGCGATTACCTCATCATAGTATTTGCTGAGATGGGCATCAGAGCGTCTGTCTTGTCTGTCCCGCCTGATTTCTGTTGTGTCATCATGTGATCCTTGGGAAACACCAGAGTACCGGACCTTTTTCTCGATGCCTGATGTTATTCGTTTTATTTCTTCCACCTGGCCCACGAGAGTCACAATGACAGCCTCCCGATGGTCAATCCACAAACCCACTTCTGTTTTCATCGATTATTCCTTCACTTCCCCGACCTTAAATCCAGCGCCGTTTCTATCGCTCGACACACTGACCGGCTGGCTGCCCAGAAGAAGGGTAGGGCTGATGCTGTGTTCGGTGATGACAACCTTGGCATTTTTGAGTAGGGAGGTTTCGACCATCTCCATGACATAGAATGCTACTTCTGCCCTCCCTTAGGCCAGAGATGGGATTATGCGAAAACCTCAAGTTGTCATGCGGGAACTTCGATGTCCTTGTCCCTGCCTTCTATGAATGTGGATAACCGTTCCCGCTGCTCGTCGAGCGTATCGTGACCGCGCTGCTGGAGTTCTTCAGCCTTCTCACGTACATCACCTGTGATCTGCTGCGCTGTCTGGCGAACCTGCGCCATCGCGTTTTCCATGGTCTCAGTTGCTTGATCTCGCAGTTCGATGCTTTTGTGCTGGATCTGGTCGCGGGTCTTTTTACCCGATTGGGGTGCCATCAGCAGCATCGCCGCCGCGCCAGCCAGCCCACCCAGCAACATTCCGATCAAAAAGAGTATTGCCTGGTTACCGTTATGCTGTTGTTCCTGGGTTTGATTTTCCATTGTCTTCTCCTATGTTTACTCAGTCTACGAACTATCGGATGCGCTGTCTGCCTCTATCGCACAATGGCGTTGAAGGCCAACCCTCCGGCGGCGCCTGCCAGCAAGCCGACTGCCAGCGCGCCGATCAGATCGGTTGGTGTGCCACCCGGGGTGGGGAGATTCAACACCGGCACAAACCGGATCAGCAGCAGCAGTATGGCGGCCACCACACCCGCCAGCGCTCCGCCCAGGCCGCTG
>JARRNW010000472.1:0-3312 GCA_037384565.1 Candidatus Thiodiazotropha sp. | reverse complement strand
TTACTCAAGACAGGCAGGCAACCCCAGGGACAGTTCGGGGTAGGCCAGGGTCACCCCCAGCTCCTCCAACATTCTGCGGTTACTCAGACGGCGGGACTCTCCCAGATAGGAGAGCATCCCCGGTGACAATTCCCGTTGTGCCTCATCCAGACTGATCACCGGCGGACGGGGCATCTGGAGAAAATCCGCCACCCGGTTGAAATAACGCGTCATGCTTTCCGGCTGTCCGTCACAGACGTTGTACACCGCCCCCGAAGACCCACGCTCCATGGCCGCCCGGGCCACCTGGACCAGATCGAGGGAATGGATGTGATTGGTGATCGGTGCATCGCCCTCGGAGACCATCGGCAATCCCTTGCGCAGCCGCTCGACGGGTAACTTGCCCGGCCCGTAGATTCCCGCGACCCGCAGGATCACCAGCGGATGTCCGGTTTCCGCGCTCCAGGCCTGCCACTGCCGCTCCGCATCCAGCCGCCGCCGGGCCCGATCCACGCCGGGGGCCGGTTCCCGGGTTTCGTCCACCCAGGCCCCCTGGCAATCCCCGTAGACCCCAGTGGTACTCAAATAGACCACCTTGCGGGGCTGACCGGTCTCGGCGATCACCCGGATCAATCTCGCCACCCGGGTGTCAACCGTCCCCGTTGCCGGGGGCGGGGCGAAATAGAACAGAGACTCATCCGCCAGAATCGGGGGACTGCCAAGGTCATGGTCGAGGTCACAGACCCTGGCCTCGAAACCCGCCTGGGTCAGCTTCTGGCAGCTGCTTTCGGAGCGTACCCAGCCACTTACCACCACCCCCTCAGCCCGATACTCCGCCGCCAATCGGCGACCGATATCGCCACACCCTACGATCGTGACACCCATAACCCAAGGGACTCCCGGTTTTCTTCCAGTAAAAAATCAGCGAAAATCGCATTCAATAATTATATTGCCGCGTTTCAGATCAGCCAGACCTGTTCGCACTGATCGTGAAACACGGCCACAAACGAAGTTTACCAATCCATCAGTTGCAGGGCAGCCCATGAGTCATAAAGTACAGGTAGAACCGAGCGGCCATCAGTTCACCGTAGATGAGGACGAAACCATTCTCGAAGCCGCGATCCGGCAAGGTATCAATCTGCCCTATGGATGCCGCAATGGTTTCTGTGGGGACTGCCGGGCCACGCTGTTGAACGGTTCGGTGAACTACCCCAAGGGCATCCCACCGGTGATGGCTGAGCACGAAACCCAGGCATGCTATACCTGTCAGGCTAGCCCGGAGGCGGACATTACCCTGGGCATCACCGAGGTCGCCCAGGCCCAGGATATCCAGACCCGCATCATGCCTTGCAAGGTCGATCGCATCGAACGCCTCAATGAGGATGTAATCCGTCTCTACCTGAAGCTACCCGAAGGCGAGCGCCTGCAGTTCCTGGCGGGGCAGTACCTCAACTTCGTGCTCCAGGACGGCAGCCGACGGGCCTTCTCCATCGCCAATGCCCCCCACGACGACGCCTTCATCGAGCTGCACATCCGTCATGTCAACGGCGGCACCTTCACCGACCTGCTGTTCAACGACATGCAGGAAAAGACCATTCTGCGCATCGAAGCGCCCCTGGGCAGCTACTTCCTGCGCGAGGATTCGGACAAACCGATCATTCTGATGGGGGGCGGAACCGGTTTCGCCCCGCTGAAGGGAATCATCGAGCATGCCTTTCAGATCGGCGTGAACCGCCCCATGCATCTCTACTGGGGGGTGCGTTCCCGGGTAGACCTCTACCTCCCGGATCTGCCTGAACGCTGGGCCAGTGATAACCCCAACTTCCGCTATATCCCCGTGCTGTCACAACCCGACGCGGACTGGAAAGGCGAGACGGGCTGGGTTCACGAGACCGTGGTGGCCCAGCACCCGGACCTAAGTAACTACGAGGTCTATATGAGTGGCCCCCCACCCATGATCCAGGCCGGTAAAGAGGCCTTCCTGGCCCATGGCCTGTCCGGTGAGGCACTCTACTCCGACTCGTTCGAGTACGGTGCCGCAGCTACTTCGACAAAGTCCTGAGTTGCTGGAAGTTGTAGAGATTGTCGTTCGATCGCACCGGCAGTCCGGACTGATCTCTGCTCAGGCACACGCGTTCGCCGAATTCAGTCGATTCCCAGCTGGTCGGGTATAGAGCTGTTGCTGTACATATCGGAGATCACCACACAGTTGCGGCCACGCCGCTTGGCTTCGTAGAGCGCGTTGTCCGCCCTCCGCAGCAGATCCGCCACATCTTCGTCATCCTTCTGGATGCTGCTCACACCGATACTCACGGTAGTCGCAATACGGATCCCCTCGAAAACATAGGGCCGCTCCGCGACCCATTGACAGATGCGCACTCCCAGTTGATGGGCCCCCTCCAGTGTGGTTTCGGGTAACAGGAACACGAACTCCTCACCCCCGAAACGGGCTACAAAGTCCTGACTGCGAATCGCTTCCTTGCAGATATTCACCACATGCTTCAACACCTCGTCACCGATATCATGACCGTGGGTGTCATTGATCCCCTTGAAGTGATCCAGATCGAGCATCATGAAGGAAAAATCACGCTCGAAGCGCCGCGCCCGACGAAATTCCCGTTCCGCAACGATCTCGAACTCCCTTCGATTGGCCAATCCTGTCAGAGAGTCGGTGGTGGCGAACAGCTGCAGACGTCGGTAGGCAAGCTTTTTCTGCACCGAATTGCGTGCAAAAAACAGGCTGATGATCGCGGCGATGCCGAACAGCAACAGGTAGGTCACAGAGGCGATCCGAAAACGCGGGGAGGTGAGCGACTTGATGTTGTCACGGGAGATATGAGAGAGAAAGATCCAGTAGCGCCGATCCGATGCCCGTGGCACGGAGGATTCAACCGACTCCAGATTTTCCAGATCACCCCGACGGTCAAGACTGACCGGGTAGGTCTTGTGAAACACAAACACCCCATCGTCGGATACGAAGGTGCCCTTGTCGGCAGAGGCCATCGCCGCCCAGACATAGGGCCTGCGTTTGGCGAAGGTGTCGTCTCGGCCGTACATGAAACCCCAGCGTTGCTCGACGGGCACACCCAACAGCCAGTAACCATCACTATTGAGCATCACCGTCTGACCTTGCTGGCCTTTGAAGATCTCCTCGATCCGCGCCAGGTATTCGTCGAGCGTATAGTTGATCACCATCACGCCCCGTTTCACTCCATCGCCATCCACCACCGGGGTGGCGAAGCGGATGGTCAGGCGGATCGGCTGCTCGATCATGCCTTTCTCCACATTGAGATCCAGGGGCGAGATGTAGATCTCTCCCTGCTCTAGCTTCAC
>JARRNW010000471.1:0-3324 GCA_037384565.1 Candidatus Thiodiazotropha sp. | reverse complement strand
CACAACGACCACTGCGATAGTTTGCGGCAACTGAAGGACCGGTTGCCCGGTGGATTATTGCCTGATGGAAGCTGGAGAGCCTGAAAACAAGCAAAATAAGGGAAATTCAGGCTGCTGGTGTGGGTCTTCAGGAAAGGGCGCGGTGAAATTACCTGTCTGATCTGGGTCAAAGGGCTGATTGTTGGCCCGGATTTCACGCTTGTGATGCTGCGAGGTTGGGTATATTCTTCCTATACCTCGCGCTACTAAGCGAGCTTGAGGATATGCATTGGAACATCAGCCGGGTGGCGAAAAAACTCGATCTCAGTCGCAACACCCTCTATCGAAGAATGAAACGATTCGGTATCAACCCCCCGCGTTAAGCCTCATGGCATGCTTCACAGCATGCCATTCCAGCATGCTGTGAGTCGTCTTAATTTACTCCCTTCTACCAACACTCTGCCTTCAAGCGAAACTGACCGCATTACGCTATTGTGTGTAACCTGCCCGGATAGATGCAATGATTGACTTGGCGGTATCGCGCTCATTCCATGTATAAATCGGGTGTGACTTGGCTACATTCACAAACGCATCGAAATCATTTTCCCCATATGTATGGAAGCGGCATAATTCCGCTGGCGGGGCGCTTTCCCTACTGAGCCTGTAGACTTTTTACTCAGGCTGGAATATCTTAATATCAAATAATATGATAACCGTGGGAAACTGCGGAAGCGCTTCACGACCACCAAGCACAATGCAACAGACAACTAAGGTTGAGACTCTTCCAAGCATACTGCTGGTTGAGGACGACACACCGACACGCAGACGTCTCAGCGATGTCATCAGCAATCACCCAGCGCTTCACCTGATCGGTGCTGCGTCAACCTACGCTGAAGCCCACCGGATGCTGGTCGCCAACCCTCCCAGGGTTTTACTCACAGATATTGGACTCCCTGACGGCAGTGGAATCGAGCTGATTAACACGATCACGAAACAGAATCTCGCCACCGAAGCGATGGTGATTACCGTGTTCAGCGACGAGCAACATGTTTTCAAAGCCATTGAAGCGGGGGCGACCGGCTATCTGTTGAAGGAGAGCGATGGTGTTGAGGTTGCTGCTGCCATCTTACAACTGCTCGCAGGAGGTTCACCCATCAGCCCGGCCATTGCCCGGCATGTATTGCGCAGACTAACACCCGTAACTGACGAGAAGCAGCCCACCGGCGCCAAAAGCAGTCTCACAGAACGTGAGCATGAAGTACTCTCCCTGCTCTCCAAGGGCCTTTCCTACGCCGAAGTCGCCGAGGGACTCGATATGTCGCCCGGCACGGTAACCACACACATCAAACACATCTATCGCAAACTCGCAGTACGTTCGCGTGGCGAAGCGGTCTTCGAAGCGATGCAACAGGGGCTTCTAAATATATCTGTTCCATGAACGCCGAAGCGACAGCCATCACCCAATTGCGCCCGTGGGTGATATTTGGAATACCTCTACTGTGCTGGCTGACCCTGTTGCAGTTGCACAAGGTACTTCCCGACGAAGAGTTTCTTGTCATTAGCGAGGGCTGGCGGCTGGCGGGCCACTCAGCGACACTCCCTGCGGCCAACGGTAAAGGCTGGAAGGCGGTGACTCTGGCAGACGACTGGTGGCGCACACTCCCCCATGAGAAACAGGCATGGTATCGATTCGATATCGGCCTGAGTGTCGCTCCCGACCGGTTGTGGGGAGTATACCTACCACGGGCTGCGGTTAACGCCGGCGTCTGGCTCAATGGCGAACTGATCGGCAGCGGCGGGCGCATGACAGACCCGGTCAGTATCAATTGGAATCGTCCCCTCTATCTGCTGATCCCCAACGGACTCCTGCATCCCGGCAACAACGAACTGCAGATCCATCTGGTTTCCGATCTCAGGGGTTACGGTTTGCTTCGCCCCCTCTATCTGGGCAGCGATGAATCTCTTGCCCCCTACTTTCACCAGCGCCATTTCATTGATGTCACAGTGGTGGAAATTATCACTGTTTTCATGGTTACCATGAGCGCCTTCATGGGGGCGTTATGGTGGCTTAGGCGGGATTCCGTATACGGCTGGTTTGCCTTCTCGATTATCTTCTGGGCGATACACAATCTCAGTCTGCTGATACCCAATCCCGGGATTCCCGCCCCCGCCTGGTGGTGGCTCTGGTACGTGACTGTCGGCTGGGCCGTTGTCGGGACCGTCTTTTTCGTCTCGCGTTTTCTCAACGTCCAGCGTCTGGCCATTGAGCGGAGTGTCCTGGTTTCTGCTCTTCTTGGCTCGCTGCTGCTCGCCTTCGCCGCCATTGACGGATACTGGCTGCGCTGGGTCGGGGCGCATCTATGGCATACACTCATTCTGCTGTTTGGCGCCTACTCCACCTATATTGTGCTCCATGCCTGGCGCCGCCATCAATATGACAAAGAGATCAGCTGGCTGATCATGTCCGGATTGCTGGTTTTCAGCTTCGGCATCCACGATTGGCTGGTAACCAATCAATGGTTGTCACGTGATGATGGTCTCTATATTCAATACAGCGCACCACTGGTCTTACTGGTCTTCGGTTGGATATTGTTGATGCGCTTTGTCGACACACTGACCTTTGCCGAAACCCTCAACCGAGACCTGGAGAGCCGCGTCGCCAAACAGGTGGCCGCCGCCGAGGCGCAACACGTAAAAATCCGCCGCCTCGAACAGGAGCAGTTGCTGGCGGAAGAGCGCGGCCGCCTGATGCGCGACATGCACGACGGTTTGGGCGGGCACCTGGTCTCGACCATCTCCCTGATTGACGGCGCGCAACCGACACTCGATGAAGTGGGCCAGGCGCTGCGTGCCGCACTTGACGATCTGCGCCTGGTGGTCAACTCCATGGACCCCTACATCGAAGACCTGGCGACCGCCTTGGGTGATCTACGCAGTCGCCTCAACCCGCGCCTGGGAGCAGCTGGGATCGAAACCCATTGGCGCATCGCCGAACTGCCCGCGGTGAAGGAGCTGGGTCCGGAGCGCATCCTGCAGATCCTGCGTATCGTGCAGGAGGCGATCACCAACATCCTCAAGCACGCACAAGCGACCCAGGTCACAATCGAAGCGAAGCTTCACCAGGATGAGACACCCCGGCAGCAGCTACACATCAAAGTGCATGACAACGGCGTGGGATTCGAGTCCGTGCAAAACAACGGCAAAGGGCTCGCCAACATGCAACGCCGGGCAGAGCGTATCAGTGGCCTGTTACAGATCGATTCCACGGCCGGCGCCACCGTGGTGG
This sequence comes from Candidatus Thiodiazotropha sp., assembly GCA_037384565.1. Taxonomy (GTDB): domain Bacteria; phylum Pseudomonadota; class Gammaproteobacteria; order Chromatiales; family Chromatiaceae; genus Thiodiazotropha. Next base: position 59 of record JARRNW010000471.1, on the reverse strand, counting down.
GATTGATCCTGCCACTGGCGCCAAAGGATCTAGTCGAAGCCCAGGCGCCCGAGTGATTG
>JARRNW010000470.1:0-3334 GCA_037384565.1 Candidatus Thiodiazotropha sp. | reverse complement strand
CAGATTTTTGATGTTCTGCATGGCTACCTCGACAGCATGAATGCAATGATGTTCACCGGCACCATGAGTAACCGGGAGATGCTGCGGGAAAAAATTCTCAAACGCGAAGGTGTGCTGGAAGTTCGTATGCTGCGCGGCGAGCCGGTCAACAAGATGTATGGCGCGGGTTTCGACCACGAAAAGCCCCTTGATGACCTGGATCGACGTGCTTTAGCGGGTGAACAAGTTGTGAAGGTGGAAGAGGTCAAGGGGGACCGTGTCATCACCATTATAGAACCATTTGCCGCGGTGAAGGATCGGAACGGGACAAACTGCCTGATGTGCCATGCCTTGCCGGAAGGGACGATTCTCGGTGCCGGAAGACTCACATTCACGATGGCGGATCGAGACAAAGCGATTGACCATGAATTGCTGATCGGTGCCGCCATTAACTTTCTGGTCCTGCTGGTCGGTCTTTTCCTGATCGGATATATCGTGCGAAAAGTGATCATCTGCCCGCTCAAGGGTTTGGAAGTGACTATGGACAAAGTGGGGGAGAATGCCGATTTACGCCCACGTGTGCCACTGGGTGCCCATGACGAGTTTCGCCGGGTCGGCGAAGCGGTTAACTCCATGCTCGATAAATTCCAGCCGACCATCAGCGAACTGACGGTTACCATGGACGGACTGGCCCATTCAGCAGATCAACTGGCCCAGGTCACCAAAAAGACCCGAGAGGGTGTGGATGAGCAGGAGCGGGAGACCGGACACCTGAACCGGGCTATGAGTGAACTGACCGTTGCTGCGGAACAGGTGGCCAAGTATGCCGCCAGTGCGGAGCAGATGGCGCTCGATGCCCGAAATAATGCACATGCCGGCGGTGAAGTGGTGACTCAGGTTTCCGAATCCATCTCCCGCCTGGCCAAGAGCGTCGATGACGCGGTATCCGTGGTCAAGCAACTTGCTATGGGTACGCACAACATCGGTCAGGTTTCCGAATCGATCACGGCCATTGCGGAACAGACCAACCTGCTGGCCCTCAATGCAGCCATTGAGGCGGCCCGGGCGGGTGAACAGGGACGCGGTTTTGCCGTGGTTGCCGATGAGGTGCGTAGTCTGGCGCAACGCACCCAGGATGCCACACAAGAGATCCAGGGGATCATCGAACAGCTGACCAACTCCTCAGAACAGGCCGTTCGGGTCATGGATGAAAGCAAGAAAGAGGCTGATCAGAGCGTTGCGGATTCTGCCCGTGCCGGGGATGCCCTGCATCAGATTGCCGGCGCGGTGGAATCGATCAGCGAGATGAACTCCCAGATCGCCAAGGCGGCTTCCGAACAGACGACTGTTGCCAGCGAGATGAACAACAACATCATCGCCATTAGTGAGGTCTCGCATATCACGGCGGAAGGCACCACAGAGACCTTAAAGGAGAGTGAAGAGGTGGCGAAGATCTCCCGGCGCCTTGACGAGATGGTCAATCAATTCAAGGTTTGAGCGGAAAGCCGGGATATCTGGCCTCAAGGGTTGGGGGAGCCGTTTTGCCCTGACCCTTGTGTCTTTCCAGGTGGGGTTTCCCCGCTTTGCCCGAGTTCGCTTTCCCTGGTTTTAGACTGGGCAGTTACCGGCCGTTTCGATAAGATGTCAGGATTTCTTAAGCACCAGCCGGAACCAAAATGCTAACCGTCTACAACGATCTCACCCGTCAGAAAGAGCCCTTCCAACCCCTCGAAGAGGGCAAAGTCCGGATGTATGTCTGTGGCATGACGGTCTATGATCTCTGCCACCTCGGGCATGCACGGGTCATGGTGGTGTTTGACGTGGTCTACCGTTATCTGCAGTCCCTGGGTTATGAGGTGACCTATATTCGCAACATCACCGATGTGGACGATAAGATCATCGCCCGGGCCAATGAGCGCGGTGTGCCATTTCTCGAGCTGACCGAGCAGTTCATTACGGCAATGCACGAAGATTCCGACGCGTTGGGCGTACTACGTCCCAACGCCGAGCCCAAGGCGACTCAGCATATTGATCAAATCCTGGCGATGATCGAACGCCTGATTGAGAACGGACATGCCTACGCGGCGGATAACGGGGATGTCTATTACAACGTGCGCAGCTTTCCGGACTATGGAAAGCTCTCTGGAAAATCGATCGAGGATCTGCAGGTCGGTGCCCGGGTCGAACCCGGAGACGCCAAACGGGATCCCCTCGATTTCGCACTCTGGAAAACCGCCAAGCCGGGTGAACCCGCCTGGGAATCCCCCTGGGGTAAGGGCCGGCCCGGTTGGCACATCGAATGCTCCGCCATGTCCACCCAGGCCCTGGGCGATACCTTCGACATCCATGGCGGCGGAGCGGACCTGACCTTTCCTCACCATGAGAATGAAATCGCCCAGTCCGAGGGGGCTACCGGCCATCCCTTTGTGAAATACTGGATGCACAACGGTTTCGTGCGAATCAATGATGAGAAGATGTCCAAGTCCCTGGGCAATTTCTTTACCGTGCGCGAGATACTGGAACGTTACCGGGCCGAGGAGGTTCGATATTTCATCCTTACCAGCCAGTATCGCTCACCTCTGAACTACGATACCGAACACCTGGACAATGCCCGCGCGGCCCTGACCCGTTTCTATACCGCCTTGCGGGGCCTGTCAGGGACCTCTGCAGAGGACGCCGGGCAGGTCTTCGAAGCCCGTTTCCGTGAGGCGATGGAGGACGACTTCAACACCCCTGAAGCCCTCGCGGTGCTGTTCGATCTGGTGCGCGAGATCAACCGGGTTAAAGAGACTGAGCCGCAGACCGCGGCAGCCCTAGGCGGAATGTTGAGGCGTCTGGGAGGGGTCCTGGGTATTTTGCAGGATGATCCTGAGGCCTATCTGCGTGGCGGTGCGCCGAGCGACGCAAGTGGACTGAGTGACGAGTCGATTGAGTCGTTGCTTCAGGCGCGTATCGACGCCCGAACGGCAAAAAACTGGGCGGAGGCGGATCGGATTCGGGACGAACTTCAGGCTGCGGGCATCATTCTGGAAGATGGCGCCCAGGGCACGACTTGGCGCAGGGGGTAATGGCGCTTACTGAAACTACAAAACATCCTCATCCTGGCGTATGCCAGGATCCACCAGGGTGGACGGTGTGATATCCCGGAATGTCGCCGTTAAGTTCGTAAACGGTGCATCCATGCACCACGGCTCTGGCATGCGTCGGAATGACGAAAACCAAGCGTATCGCCTTATGTAATTGCCAGTCGGATCAGGGGGTCTGTTTGGCTGTGACCCTGCGCAATTGCCAGATACCCGTCAGTGCTACTAGCAGACTGATCAGAATCAAGCCGGGAACATTCAAAGAGGGTATG
>JARRNW010000469.1:0-3339 GCA_037384565.1 Candidatus Thiodiazotropha sp. | reverse complement strand
TTCACCGATCCACTGGTGATCACCCGCAGGCTGAGAAACCGGTCACTGCCCCGGAACAGGTGATCACCGCGATGGTAGGGTCTTCCTCGCTTAATGATGCAATCGAGGCGCTCCACATCGTCCGGGGTCAGTCCCATAGGCAGACAAAGTGTTGAGAGGCTGCAGTCTTTGCATGCAACCTTGATATTTTCGAAAGAGACAACTCTTCTATTAGCCCAGTATATGCTCCAGCATAACGGGTAAATGTCTGCAAAGGGCCACGGCACACCTGCCAAACAATCACATCCTGGAGGCTCCTGCAGGCGTGCCTGTAGGAATCCTTGTTTGATGGTTCTCAGTAATCTGATCCAGACGCGTCGATTCTGTCCCTGTCACACTGAAGGAGTACCAACTCATCGGATCTATTCTTCCAGATATTCTTTACACGGATCAAGTCGTTTCGCTATTTTTCTTACCTCCTGAGGGCGCGTGGTGTATTCCGGACGGGATGATTGGCGATCCGGAGGACCGTAGCCACTGTTTTTGGGTGCTGTATCCCATTTGAGGCTAGTGATGCTGGCAGGATAGCAAGGTCTTAAGACACAAAAAAGCCGGCGACTAAGCCGGCTTTTCTCCGTTGAAACGGATCGGTTTATTGGGCAGGAGCCGGAGCTGGTGCCGCGGGAGCAGCCGGAGCCGGATACCCGCCGTAAGGTGCGCCGTAGGGTGCGCCGCCGTAGGGTGCGCCGCCGTAGGGTGCACCGTAACCATAGGGCGCGCCATAACCATAGGGACCATAGCCGTAGTAATCGCGATAGTAGTTGTTGCCACGACCGTAGCCGGAACCTCTTCCGCTGCCGCTCATGCCAAAGCTGAAATCACCGGAGCCGTCACCCCAGCCATCGCCCCAGCCGTCATTGTTCCAGCCACGGTTTCCGTTGCCCCAACCCGGACCCCACCATGCGGATGCACTGGTGGAAACGGCGATAAGTGCGGCGACACTCAGAACTTTAGCAAATTTCTTCATGCTTTCTTCCTCTCAAAGATGGTTAATAACGCGATTTCTGAAACAACATATCCCGTTTGTCAGTATTAAGGTGATAGAGACGTGTACCGCTACAGGAATCAGTCGCCAAAGGACAAGGGGTTGTTCTTTTCAGCTAGTTGTTATTTGCGTGATACGCTCATCGATTATAGACCTTGGGTTCCCAGAATCAACCATGGATTCTACTGGGTCGGCCTGTCAACAACGCCCTTCGAGATTGAGAGAGCGGGGGTAATCTGTTACTGTTTACTCCCGTCCATATTCCCATTTTCCAGCACTTTAACCTGGCAGCAGATCTCCATGACCAGATTCATTTTCATTACGGGCGGCGTTGTCTCATCCCTGGGCAAAGGCATTGCATCGGCATCTCTCGCTGCGCTTCTTGAGTCCCGTGGCCTGAACGTTACTATGATCAAGCTGGATCCCTACATCAACGTGGATCCTGGCACCATGAGCCCCTTTCAGCACGGGGAGGTTTTCGTCACCGAAGATGGCGCAGAAACGGACCTGGACCTGGGGCACTACGAGCGATATATCCGCAGCACCATGGGGCGCAACAACAATTTCACCACCGGCCAGATCTATGAAAGCGTGATCCGTAAGGAGCGCCGGGGGGATTACCTCGGTGGCACCGTTCAGGTGATTCCTCATATTACAAATCAGATCAAGGAGAGCATTCTGCTCGGCGCCGCCGACAAGGATATCTGCCTGGTCGAAATCGGCGGAACGGTGGGTGACATCGAGTCCCTGCCATTTCTCGAGGCCATCCGACAGATGGGTGTGGAGATGGGACCCCAGCGGACTATGTACATGCATCTGACCCTGGTGCCGTACATCAAGGCGTCCGGGGAGATCAAGACCAAGCCCACCCAGCATTCGGTCAAGGAGCTGCGTTCGATCGGCATCCAGCCCGATATCCTGGTGTGTCGCTCAGAGCAGCCCCTGCCAGAAGGCGAACGCCAGAAAATTGCCCTGTTTACGAATGTTCCGGAGAAGGCGGTTATTTCCGCTGTGGATGCCGATTCCATTTACCGCATTCCGGTATTGCTGCATGCCCAGGAGATGGACGAACTGGTGAATCAGCGCTTCAATCTCGACCTCCCTGCGGCTGATCTGTCCGAGTGGCAGGCCTTTCTTGATGGATTGGACAATCTCCAGGGTGAGGTACAGATCGCGATGGTGGGTAAATATGTTCATCTCACCGAGGCCTACAAGTCCCTTTCCGAGGCGCTGGTCCATGCCGGTGTGCGTACCGGTAACAAAGTGGTGATTCACTATGTGGATTCCGAGCAGATCGAAAAGAGCGGGATCGCAATTCTCGATGGGATGGATGCCATACTGGTGCCGGGCGGGTTCGGTAACCGGGGTGTGGAAGGCAAGATCGCTGCTGTGCAGTATGCCCGTGAAAAGCGCATTCCCTATCTGGGCATCTGCCTCGGGATGCAGGTGGCGGTGATCGAGTTTGCCCGTCATGTGGCCAATCTGGAGGGGGCGCACAGCACGGAATTCGACCGCTCCTCGCCGAATCCGGTGATCGGCCTGATCACCGAATGGCTGAACGCGGATGGCAAGGTGGAAACCCGCAGCGAACACTCCGACATGGGGGGTACCATGCGCTTGGGCGGCCAACAATGTCGCCTGCAGCCGAACAGTCTCACCTACCAGCTGTATGGCGAGGATGTGATTGTCGAACGGCATCGTCACCGCTACGAATTCAATAACAGCTACCTGGACGATATCGTTACCGCAGGCATGAAGGTCGCGGGCCGTTCCGTGGACGGCCGTCTGGTGGAGATTGTGGAGATCCCGGACCATCCCTGGTTCGTCGCCTGCCAGTTTCATCCGGAGTTCACCTCGACCCCCCGTTACGGCCATCCCCTGTTTTCCGGTTTCATCGAGGCCGCGAAACAACACCGGGACTCCCAGGCATGAAACTCTGCTCATTCGAAGCCGGGTTGGATCAACCCCTGTTCCTGATCGCCGGCCCCTGTGTGATCGAGAGTGAGCAACTCGCTCTCGATACCGCTGCTGAGTTGAAAGCGCTGTGTGAGGGGTTGGGTATACCCTTTATATATAAATCCTCTTTCGACAAGGCTAACCGCTCCTCGGTGGAGAGTTATCGGGGACCTGGCCTGGAGCAGGGTCTGCGGATTCTCGAGAAGGTTCGTTCCGAGATCGGTGTGCCGGTGTTGACCGATGTGCATGAGGATACCCCACTGGACGAAGTGGCGGCCTGCGCGGATGTGTTGCAGACTCCGGCATTCCTCTGTCGTCAGACCAATTTTATTCAACGGGTGGCCCGTCAGGGTTTGCCG
>JARRNW010000468.1:0-3723 GCA_037384565.1 Candidatus Thiodiazotropha sp. | reverse complement strand
AATCGGCCCACTATGTACTGCCGGGGGATGATTCACTGAATGATGTGTCGGAATCCCTGAGGGAGATGTTGCAGGGGCTCAACGGCGATCTGAGCAAAGCCATGGACAAGCCGCTGGAACAGCTGCTTTAGGTTGAGTTTTTTCCTGATTACCCAATTTGCTCAGCCAGTGGATGGGTTGCCAACAGCTGTTTTGAATCATAATTTTTCAAACCACTGCTCAATTTTCTCGCATACCACCGGATGGCTGAGCATAGTAGGTAATCAGGTATTTTTTTCGCGACCCTTAGACGCTCTTGATTCGGAAGCGTTCGAAACGGGCGGTGGTCTCGAGCAGCTGTAACGGGGTTATGCTGGGCGAGGGGATCATCTCTTCAACCCGGTATTCCTGTCCGATCACAAAGAAGTGTTTCGGCACGATCAGTGAACTCCGATAGGTGTGGCCCTGATCGATGAAGATCCCGGGATGGTCCTTGAGCGGTTGATCGTCCTGACGCTTGTGGGCGTTTCTCAGGGTGATGGGTTCGATCTTTCCGGTGACGAATTGCACGCCGATTTCGATTCGATTGTCCTCGGTTTTCGCCGCCCGCTTGACCACCCCCACTTTCCAGTCTCCGCCTTGCCGGCTGGTATGGCCGGAGAGCAGGATGAGTTCACCGATCAAGGGCAGGCTGGAAGCCGACCGGGGTAGGTGCAACGCGACGCCTGAACGACTTTGATTGCTGCGGAGTGCTTTCATTTGATGTCCCGTCCCCTGGGTATCCTGAGTGTTCATACCCATGGGCTGGCTCATGGTGATCTCTTCATTTTCCGATTCTGACGAGGGCGTTTCTCCCGAAAGGTAGGCATGTACCTTAGGTACCCCGAGCCAGATCATCAGTTCGCCCGATGTATTGAAGCGTTCACTGTCGCGTTTCAAACGGATGTGCCAGGACTTGAGCATGCGCGCCAGAAGGTTGTTGGTTTCCTGGAGGGTGAGCTTTGCAAAGCTCTCAGGCTTGGCTTGCTCCGATCGCTCCAGGTGTCTCAGTTGCTGATGCAACACCTGGCTGACCGGGCCGATGTCGAACAGCACGAAACGGGCCTGCTCCAGGGCCTCGAGGGCATCCGGGTGAAACAGGTAGGGCGGTACTTCTCCCAACCGGTCGATTACATACAGGCCGGTGGCGGGCTTTTCCTGTTTGGTGTGCGTGAGACAGGCCTCTCCCGCGATACTGTCCAGGTAGTCGAAACAGATTCGCGGTTCCCCTTCATGCAGGTGACAGGGATCGAGAAGCATCATCAGCATGAAGTGATTGAACTGGTGCGAGATGGTGGCGCGCTCAGGATGGATTTGATCCTTGTCTTGGATGCTTTGCAGGTGCAGGTTTTGTTCCACGGCAAAGGTCATCAAACGGGAGATCTGGCGATAGATATTTCCAGAACGGCAGTCGAAATCCTCGCAAGCGAGCAGGTACTCCAGGAGAAAGTACTTGATGGCATAGTAGATACTGTGGCTCAACAGGGTGAGGTTCTTCCGGTTGGCCTTGTTACTCAGGCAGTCATTCGCCACATGGCAGTACCCGTATCCCATCTCCTGCATGACCCGGCGTATCTGGGCCAGCGGGGCCTGACCTTTGTGTTGATTCAAACCGTGTACGTGTATCAGCCTTAACGCGGGAGTGGCGTATACCTCCATCAGTTCGGTGCGCCTTTTGACCGGTTTCGGGAAACGGTTCAGGCGTCCCAGTTGGGTGATCATGCTTTCGGCAAGTTGTTGAGGATTGGCGAACGGCAGTGCGGTCGCCCACTGACGCAGGGGTTCCGGGTCGGTCTCCACCAGCGGATTTTCGAACGGGTCTGCCGGCGGTACCGTAAAAAGCTGCTGATGCGTACGGGGGGTGCGATGGGTGAAGAAATCAAACATACTTGGAAGTGCCAGCGTCCATCGGGCTGAAGTGTGAGGCTATGATTGGTGCGCTGAGAAACTATATCACCAAAGTCCCATTTGCAAAGGGCGTAATAATACCTCTGAACTTGCTCCATCGATGAGCAGAAAATATCATGTTGGTCACAGGCGCGTGATTTTTGTTAATAGTTAATGATTATCAGTGGCTTACGTGTTTGTTGTTGATCTGTTTTGAGACCTCCGGCGTGGTTGTGTGTGGGAATTGCTAGGCGAGTTCATGAGGTTCATCCCTGAGCCGATCATGGGTTGTTCTACCACTCGGATTAAGGTTTACCTCAATTGCACGGATTGGAATTTCGTCTGAGAATGGCTGTCTGAAGCGGCTACTTCTCAGTTCCACTGGTTTTTCGGAGAGAATCATGCCCCGTTTGAAATATCCTGTTTCTGTCTTGTTGTTTGGATTGTTGTTATTGGCACATGCCGTGTCGGCCGAACCCCTCGATTTCGAGCTCAAGGGGCTGAACGGCAAGACCTATCATTTGTCGGACTACCGGGGTAAATGGGTGCTGGTGAACTACTGGGCCACCTGGTGCCCCCCATGTCGGGAAGAGCTGCCGGAATTGGAGATTTTTCACAACAATCATAAGGACAAGGATGCGGTGGTTCTGGGCGTGGCGATGGAGCGTATCGATCCACCACGTCTCAAGGCCTTCGTCGATGAGCAGTTCCTGAGCTACCCGATCCTGATGACCGAGCCGGCGGCTCGTACGGAACTGGGCCGTATTCCAGGATTACCCACTTCGTTTCTGGTCAACCCCAAGGGTGAGACAGTGGCCCGGCAGGTGGGGCCGCTGACCGTGGAAGATCTTGAAAAATTCATCAAAGGCGCCACCGCTGAATAGCGAGGAAAGTGATGTCTCGATTCAATCTGCTGCTGATTCTGTTATGTCTTTCCCTGGGTACTGCGAGTGCGGCGACCCGGGATCCAGGTACCTACTTTTTTGATCAGTTTCTCGGCAATTTCGAAGACGAGCTGCAGATGGCTCGGGACGAAGGCAAGCAGGGCATATTGATCATGTTTGAAATGGACGAGTGCCCCTTCTGCCATCGAATGAAGTCCCAGGTGCTTAATCAGGAGGCGGTCCAGGACTATTTTAAGGAACATTTCCTGATCTATGCCGTGGATGTAGAAGGTGATGTGGAGATTACAGATTTTCAGGGCAAGACCATGAAAGAAAAGGATTTCGCCTTCAAACAGTTCAAGGTTGACGCCCGTGAATTCCTTTGGCTGGGTGAATTTGTGGTCGACGGACATTACAAATCGACAAATTTTTCCAAATATAAACGAGCCAAGAAGCGCGCGGCCGCCAATCCATGAGCGTAGCGGGGAAGCTGATCAAGGGATCGTATGCTTGGAATCTGCCCTGGCTGATGTGTCTGGTTGTCAGCCTTTATGCGCCGGTTGGCATGGCGGAGCCACTGCCTTCGCCCCTGACACTTGAATACGCCCTCTCTCTGGCCGATGGGGGGCATCCGGATCGCCGCTCCGCGGACGCAGCGCTGGCTCAGGCCGAGGCCCTCAGACAACAGGCGCAGGCTGCGGACGATTTCAACCTATCCCTGTCCGCTGAGCTGCGGGCCATTGAGCCCTCGGAGAACTCCCTCTATCAGAGCCACAACGATAGTCTCGCCCGGCTCAATCTTAGTAAACAGCTCTACGACTTTGGCCGCACCGCCCATGCCCAGGAGGCCGCAGAAGCAGGCCTTGATTCGAAACGCTGGCAACTGGTGAATGTCCGCCAACAGCGGCGCTTGGAGATCATGGAGCGGTTCTTC
>JARRNW010000467.1:0-3348 GCA_037384565.1 Candidatus Thiodiazotropha sp. | reverse complement strand
ACGCCTGATTTTCCCTATATAGGCGTTTTTCATAGCCGTTTCCAGTGCCTGATTGGAGGCATATTCGAAACCGAACACACTTTGCCACAGATCGTGGTTTTCCATGCACAGATAGAAAAAAACCTCATTATGCCAGGCCTCAAGCCCCTGATAGGCGAATCGAAACATCATCTCCTTGACAGATCTCGGATAGGACAGCTTGCCATCACTCTCGACCAGCGGCATCTGCAGGATCTTACTGTGGAATCCGGGACGGTTACGCAGTTGTTTGATCACCGGTTTGATGTAGGTGAGGGTACCCAGGGAGAGCAGAACCACTTCACTGGGGGTGAACAACTCGGTAAGCCGACGAAGCAAATCACCGTAATCTTCCTGCCAGGCGTCGTAGTGAATCATCGGATGCAGATGAAACCCCACCCGAACACCCTTGTCCGCCAGGCGCCGCGCCGCGCTGAGCCGCTCATCCAGGGACGCGGTCAGATGTTCTTCGTGGGCAATCAGAGTCGGGGTGTTCAGAGACCAGGTACACAGGATGTTGGGCGGCACATCCTGCTGTAACAGGTAGGCGATGTTCTTCGATTTGGTCTTCAATTCCAGAATCACATTGGGATAGCGTCGGGCAAACGCGAACAGGGCCTCCAGGATCCCCCCCTGATTTCCCCACATCAGAGAGTCGGAGGATTGACCGGTGCCGATGTGATAGAGCTGTTCGGGATCGAGTTGCAACCGCTCAAGTTTTTGCGCGAATTTCCCGTCGAAGCGCACCTCGTCGCCGTGATAGAAGGACTGGATGCTGCAGTAGCTGCAGTCGAAGCCGCAATTCTCCACGGCATCCAGAGTCAGAAGATTACAGCAGCGGGTTCGTGGTGAAGCGACCGGACAGGTCCCCAAACCGAGTCGTTCTCTGACCACATTGACCCGCTGGATACGCTGCTCCCCCCGGGGCGGTGTCAGGGGAATCTCCGGATAGTGATTGGGCTGTTCCCGCAGTGCCTGCCAATGCTTTCGCACCCGATCGAGAAGCCATTGGCGCTGCTGTTTTGGCGTGCTTGATGGCACGACCTCAGAAGGCCAGGCGGACGCCAGGCTTCCCTCCCCCCACATCGCCAGATCCACCGCAATGTCACACAGCTGATGCAACTCCTGGAAAGTGAAGCGATGCTTTTCAGATTGGCGTTGCAGAAACGCCTGCTGGACGGGGTCCAGTCGCCCTATTCCCGCCCGTTGTAGCCGACGAGTCCATGGATCGTCGTCATCTGACCCCTGGGACATGAGACAAGCCTCGTTATTTGCGCGTGACGAAGCGCTTCAACCGTTGTCGCTTCTGTACCTGGCGTTTGGTGAGTTTGTTGCGCTTTCCCTCGTAGGGATTGTCACCGGAGCGGAACTCTAGGCGAATCGGTGTGCCTTTGAGTTTGAGTGCGGTTCGAAACCGGGTGATCAGGTAGCGTTTGTAGCTGTCCGGCACCTGTTCGGTCTGGTTGCCATGAATCACGATCAGGGGGGGATTCTTTCCGCCTTGGTGGGCATAGCGCAGCTTGATCCGCCTGCCGTTGACCAGTGGCGGCTGGTGCTCCTGAACCAGAATTTCCAGGATGCGGGTCAGCTCAGGTGTCGAGAGTTTACTCATCGCACTCTTGTAGACCTGGTCGACCAGATCAAACAGATCACCGACACCGGAACCGTGCAGGGCAGAGATGAAATGGCGGCGTGCGAATTTGAGAAACGGCAGCTTGCGCTCGATCTCCTCCTTGATCCATTCCCGTTGATCCGGCTCGAGTCCGTCCCATTTGTTCACTACCAGGATGAGTGCGCGGCCGCTTTCGAGGATGTGCCCCGCCAGGGTCGCGTCCTGCTCACCGATCTCCTGCTGGGCATCCAGCACCAGCATCACCACGTTGGCTTCCTGAATCGATTGCAGGGTCTTGATGATGCTGAACTTCTCGATTGCCTCCTTAATCCGGGCCCGGCGCCGTACTCCGGCGGTATCGATCAGGGTGTAGCGGGTGCCGTTGCGTTCCATTGGCACATAGATGCTGTCCCGGGTAGTACCGGGCTGGTCGAAAGCCACCACCCGTTCTTCACCGAGCAGACGATTGACCAGGGTGGACTTGCCCACGTTGGGACGCCCGACCACCGCGATCTGAATGCCTTTATCTTCCTCTGCGATCTCAGTGTCCGGTGGGGGCATCTGTGCCAGTACATCGTCGATCAGATGCCTCACACCACGCCCATGAACCGCCGCAATGGCCCTGGGTTCCCCCAGTCCCAGACGGTAAAAATCACTCACCGCCAGGGTTTCATCAAGTCCTTCGCTTTTGTTGATGGCCAGGGTCACCGGCTTGCCGGTTCGCCTTAGCGCCTGGGCGATGATCTCGTCGCCTCCGGTGCAACCCTCTTTGGCGTCGAGCAAAAACAGGATGTGGTCTGCTTCGCCGATGGCCTGCTGGACCTGTTGTACCATCAGAGCCTCGATCCCCACTTCGTCGCCGCTGATGCCGCCGGTATCCACTACTACGTAGGGATGTTTGCCGAGCTTGCCCGTGCCGTATTTTCGATCCCGGGTCAGGCCCGGCTGATCCGCGACCAGGGCATCCCGAGTGCGGGTTAGCCGGTTGAACAGGGTGGATTTCCCCACATTGGGACGCCCGACCAGGGCGATGACAGGTAGCATCAGATTTACTCGGTTTCGATGGGATGGGCCCGCAAAGCAGTCAGGGTACCCCCATCGTCCAGGATATAGACCACATCGTTCGCCACCAGGGGTTTGTAGCGAATCGGATCGCTACCGACCTTGATCCTCGCGAGCTGGCGCCCATCATCCTGGGACAGCCAATGCACATACCCCTCCAGGTCGCCGACCACCAGATACTCATCTACGATGGCCGGTGCGGTGACACGCCGGGCATGTAAGGCCTTCTGCTGCCAGAGGGTGGCGCCATTGCTGGCGTCCAGGGCCCACACACGGTCATTCGCATCGGTTACATACAGGCTCCGCCAGCTGGCATCCAGCCCGGCATGGGAGGAGAGTTTGTGGCGCCATAGCACGACCCCACTGGATTCGGAAACCGCCGCCACGTCACCCTGAAAGGCCGCCACGTAGACCGTGCCTTCCACCAGTTTCGGATCCGCGTCGATATCCACCACACGCTCCAGCTCGGTCCTGCCCTGGGGCACGGAGATCTCCGCCTCCCAGATTACCAATCCCGATTCCAGGCTCAGGGCGATTAACTTGCCGCCGGCAAAACCCGCAATCACCCGGGACTCTCCGATCACCGGAGAACTGTCACCTCTGAGGGAGAGTACCGGCACACTGCGATCGTAGAGCCAGCGCCGTTCACCGGAATC
>JARRNW010000466.1:0-3359 GCA_037384565.1 Candidatus Thiodiazotropha sp. | reverse complement strand
ACCAGATCGAATGAGTCCTCGCTGAGCCATTGCAGGGCCTCTCGCCCGTTACACGCCTGCTCATGTGGAATCGACAATTTCGTCAGGTAACCGGTGAGGATCATCCGGTTGATGAGATTATCATCGACAACCAGGACCCGCAGCGACTCCCACTGCTGAGGCAACAGATCCGATTCTGGAAAAGAATCAACAGTCTGCTCCTGGGCATCACCGAGCTGGAAGTCGAGATCGATACGAAAACAGGAACCTTCTCCAAATTGACTCTCTACCTGCAATCGACCCTGCATTCTGTTGACCAGCGTCTTTACGATGGCCAGACCCAGGCCGACACCCTCGTTTCTACGCGTCTCGAAATTTTCCAGGCGGGTGAAATTATCAAAGATGCTGTCCAGTGCCGCGGTGTCGATACCGATGCCAGTATCCGTGATCTCGAATCTAAGACTTACTCTGGACGCCTCCTCCTGAAGTCGTTTGACATGCAGCCGGACAGAGCCAGTCTCCGTGTATTTCAGGGCATTGGAGATCAGGTTGGTAATAATCTGCCTGAGACGGTAGGCATCACCACACAGATGATCAGCCACATCTTCATCGATAGTGACATCAAGCAGCAGATTTTTCTGTTCCGCACTCGACCATAGCAGGGCGACGACCTCCTCCAACTCGGTGCGGAGTAAGAAGGGTTTTTCACTGAAATGGATGTGTCCGGCCTCGATGGCGGTCAGATCCAGGATATCATTGACCGTACGCTGCAGAGTTCGGGCGGCCTTGCCGATCTGCTCCAGGGGATAGCGGAAGGAGTCATCCGTGGTCTCGCTCTGCAGAAGATCGGTCAGACCCATTATACCGTTGAGCGGCGTGCGTAGTTCATGACTGACCGTCGCAAGAAACTGGTTCTTCGCCTCATTGGCCCGTTCCGAGCGTTCCTTGGCCAATACCAGTTCCTGCTCAACCTGTTTCCGTTGTTCGATTTCCCGCGTCAAATCCCAATTAGAGGCCTCAACTTCAGTGTGAGAATGACGCAGTTCACCGACCAGATTTTCATTGTCGAGCCATAACACGATGTTGCGGTTGATGGTGGTGTTATAGTTTTTCGCCACCGATAGCATGAACGCCATATAGGTTACGGTCATGATCAGCATGGCATTGGCCATCTGGGTCTGTTCGAAAGCCAGTGTGATACAGAGCGGTGTTAACAGCATGAAAAGGGATATCACATAGTTCTTGTAGGTGATCGCCCGGGAGATGATACCACCCGCGGTGATGCCGCTCAGCATCAGCAGGGTCAGCAGACGAAACGTCTCATCATCGATCATAAAGCTGATCGGTCCGATCAGACCCCAGGGAACATCCTGGATGAACACCAGGAAGGTATAGGCCTTAAGCCAGTTCCGCGCATTCGACTGATTCAGCCGGGATTTTGAAAGTACACTGACAAAGAGAAAAAAGCTTGTCGTGAGGGCGTTGACCCCCACCCAGGTCATAAGGATGTATCCAGGCAATTGGTCCCAGTAGAAATAGCTGGTAATGACCAGGACGGCATAGAAACCCAGGCTGGATTTGGGTACGATCTTGAAGTGTTCCCTGGCCAGTTCCAGGTCGAGTTTGCTGTTCATAGCCAGGTCGACTGCTCCCTTGTCTCCCCACTTCTCGACGATGCTAAAGAGGGGGTCCGTTTTACAGAAAGTCGGATACCGGATCCTGGGGCCCTGCTTGCGCTTAAGCCACTGATCAGGTGACCTGATAAATAATCCACAGCAGTATGCAGCCAGTTCGGATCAACAACAAGGTTCATATTGTCCGGTATACGCCGATCCCGAGCCAACAGTACTGAGTCGGTATTTTTATAAATTCGCCCTAAGATCATGCGCTAATCGCCAAAGCATAAACATCCTGATCCGCCAAGTCCAGAAAGGGTTTGTCGCAAAACCTCCCGATACGACAGGATTTTCCCCGTTTTCAGACAGCATTCGCGCTTTCCATGATCCATCCTGCCCTCACTCCCCGCATTTACCCCAACCGCCACCCCCGGGAGTCTCCACGCTCAACCGGTCCCCAGGTTCCACATCGAATCGGACCTTCGAGGGCAACACCCGGTCGTTCAGCCGGTTCACGCCGGCTGCGCCGCAGGAACCCCCGGCAATTCCCCAGGGGCGATGACGACGTCGCTCGGTCAACAGGGTAACCTGGGTCGGGGCAAGAAATTCATAACGGCGAATCACTCCGCTACCACCGGCCCGCTGACCGGCCCCCGCGGAATCCGCGCGCAAGGCATACTCGACGATGCGCAGCGGAAAGCGTGCTTCGATGACCTCGATCGGGGTGTTCAGGGTATTGGTCATATGAGTTTGCACACCACTCTGACCACCACCTCGGGCACCCGCCCCCATACCGCCACCGATGGTTTCATAATAATCCCAGCGCATTCCCGGCCGATCGCTGCCCATAGCCAGGTTATTCATGCTGCCCTGGCTGGCAGCGGCGATGGCCTCGGGGATGGCCTGCGCCAGCGCGCCGAGCATCACATCCACCACCCGGGTACTGGTCTCCACATTTCCCGCCGCGACCGCAGCGGGTCTACAGGCGTTCAGCAGAGAGCCCTCGGGGGCGTACAGACGGATGCGCCGAGAACTGCCTGCACAGGCCGGTGTCTGGGGTGGCATCAGGCAGCGGAAGACATAGTAGACCGCGGCGGCAGCCACCGACAGGGGGCAGTTGATGTTACCGCTCACCTGGTCTGCGGTACCGCTGAAATCCACCACCACTTGCTCCGGGGTTACCTCCAATTTGACCCGGATGGGAATGTCCCGATTGCCCTGACCGTCGTCATCCATCAGATCCTCGAAATGGTAGCTTCCCGGTGGGATCTGTTGCAGAGCCTGGGCGGACAGACGTTCCGCGTAATCGTTGAGTGCGCCTAAACCCGCCACGAACCCTTCGCCCCCCCACTCATCGACCAGTTTACCCAATCGCTCGAGACCGCTGCGATTGGCGCTGATTTGCGCGGCGAAATCCCCCTCGGACTCGTTCGGGTTGCGATTCTGCCTGGTGATCTGTTTCAGCAACGAAGCCCGGGTATGACCGTTTTGGACCAGTTTCTCCAGTGCAATCACGCGGCCCTCCTCATCCAGGGACCGGGAGACCGGCATCGAACCCGGTGTTTGCGCACCGATATCCGCATGGTGGGCCCGGTTGACCACAAAGGCGCTGAGGCGCCCTTGGTGGTAGAGTGGCGCGATCAGCGTCACGTCCGGCAAGTGGGTGCCACCCAGATAGGGATCATTGAGCACCACCATGTCCCCTGACTCCCAGTCGACCCGGGAAACGATCTGCGCCATGGCATAGGCCATGCTTCCGAGATG
>JARRNW010000465.1:0-5187 GCA_037384565.1 Candidatus Thiodiazotropha sp. | reverse complement strand
CCGCAAAACACCCTGTTCGCGATCAAGCGCCTGATCGGCCGCATGTTCAAGGACGAGGTGGTGCAACGGGATGTGGACATGGTGCCCTACAAGATCGTCAAGGCCGATAACGGCGACGCCTGGGTCGAGGTTCACGGCAAGAAGATGGCCCCCCCGGAGATCTCCGCGAAGATCCTGCAGAAGATGAGGAAGACTGCCGAGGACTACCTGGGCGAGACCGTCACCGAGGCGGTGATCACCGTGCCGGCCTACTTCAACGACTCCCAGCGTCAGGCGACCAAGGACGCTGGGTGGCGGTACCTTCGATATCTCGATCATCGAGATCGCCGAGATCGATGGGGAGCACCAGTTTGAAGTGTTGTCCACCAACGGTGATACCTTCCTGGGTGGCGAGGACTTCGATATGCGTGTGATCGATTTTCTGGTCGAGGAGTTCAAGAAAGACCAGGGGGTTGACCTGCGCAACGATCCGCTGGCCCTGCAACGTCTGAAAGAGGCCGCCGAAAAGGCCAAGATCGAGCTGTCGTCCAGTCAGCAGACCGATATTAATCTGCCCTACATCACGGCGGATGCCAGCGGTCCCAAACATATGAACATCAAGCTGACCCGCTCCAAACTGGAGTCTCTGGTGGAGGATCTGGTCAAGCGCACCATCGAACCCTGCAAGCTGGCCCTCAAGGACGCCGGTGTGGACGCTTCCAAGATCGACGAGGTCATCCTGGTGGGCGGGCAGACCCGCATGCCCAAGGTTCAGGAAGCGGTGAAGGGATTCTTTGGCAAAGAGCCACGTAAAGACGTCAACCCGGACGAAGCGGTGGCCATCGGAGCCGCGATCCAGGGCGGCGTGCTCGGTGGCGAGGTCAAGGACGTGCTGCTGCTCGACGTCACCCCCCTGTCTCTGGGTATCGAAACCCTGGGTGGCGTGATGACCAAACTGATCGAAAAGAACACCACCATCCCGACCAGCGCCTCACAGACATTCTCCACGGCGGATGACAATCAGACCGCGGTAACCGTACATGTGCTGCAGGGTGAACGAGAACAGGCAGCGGGCAACAAGTCCCTGGGCCGTTTCGACCTCAGCGACATTCCCCCCGCGCCCCGCGGTGTGCCGCAGATCGAGGTCAGCTTCGATATCGACGCCAACGGCATCCTTAACGTCTCGGCAAAGGACAAGGCCACCGGCAAGCAGCAGTCCATCGTGATCAAGGCCTCTTCGGGTCTGAACGACGACGAGATCGATCGCATGGTCAAGGACGCCGAGGCGCATGCCGACGAGGACCGCAAGTTCCACGAACTGGTCGGGGTGCGCAACCAGGCCGATTCGATGATTCACGCCACCCGTAAGTCCATGCAGGAGTTGGGTGACGACAAACTCGAAGCGGGGGAGAAAGAGGCGATCGAGAGTGCCATCAAGGATCTCGAAGAGGTGATGAAGGGTGACGACAAGGAAGCCATCGAGGCGAAAACCAAGGCGCTGGCCGATGCTTCCGGTAAAATGGCCGAAAGACTCTATGCCCAGCAAGGCGAAAATGCCGCTGCGGCAGGTGCCTCCAGCGGTGAAAGCGCCGGCCAGGAAAGTACCTCGGGCTCGGGTAATGATGATGTTGTCGACGCGGAATTCGAAGAGGTCAAAGACAACAAGAGCTAGTCCGCGATCCGGAATCGTCAAACCGCACACCGGTCCGTACAGTGTGCGGTTTTTGGCGTTTTATCCCGGCGACGATTTCTCAGGCGTTCGATGGCCCGAGGGTTATTCGAGTCATCCATTCATAAACAAAGGCAATAAACGCAGCGACCATGGCGAAACGAGATTATTACGAAGTATAACGCAGCGACCATGGCGAAACGAGATTATTACGAAGTATTGGGCGTCAACAAAAACGCCAGTGAGGCCGATATCAAGAAGGCCTATCGTCGCCTGGCCATGAAATACCATCCGGACCGGAATACCGGGGAAGCGGCTGTTGAAGCGGAAAAACAGTTCAAGGAGGCCAAGGAGGCCTACGAGGTTCTGTCGGACGGTCAGAAACGGGCGGCCTACGACCAATTCGGTCACGCTGGTGTCGATCAGTCCATGGGTGGCGGTTTTGGAGGCTTTGGCAGGGGCGGCGAGGCGAACTTTTCCGATATTTTCGGTGATGTGTTCGGCGATATCTTCGGCGCCTCCCGGGGTGGAGGCGGAGGATCCCGAGTGCATCGGGGCGCCGATCTGCGCTACAACCTACAGCTTTCTCTGGAGGATGCCGTAGCAGGTACCACGGTTAAGATCCGTGTTCCCACTCTGGTTGTCTGTCAGACCTGTGGCGGCAGCGGGGCGAAAAAGGGCTCCACCCCGAAGACCTGCGATACCTGCGGCGGTCACGGCCAGGTGCGTATGCAGCAGGGCTTCTTTTCAGTGCAACAGACCTGTCCCCGTTGCCATGGCAAGGGCACGATCATCGAGAATCCCTGTGGCACCTGTCATGGTCAGGGCCGGGTTCAGGAGCACAAGACCCTGTCGGTCAAGGTACCGCCGGGTGTGGACTCCGGTGACCGGATCCGGCTGGCCGGAGAAGGCGAGGCGGGTGAAAGTGGCGGGCCGGCGGGGGATCTGTATGTGCAGGTCTCGGTCAAGCCCCATGAGATCTTCAGCCGCGAGGACAGCCATCTATTCTGCGAGGTGCCGATCAGCTTCGCCACCGCGGCCCTGGGGGGAGAGCTGGAAGTACCCACCCTGGACGGCAAGGTGATGTTGAAAATCCCGGCAGGTACCCAGACCGGACGCATGTTCCGCATGCGCGGCAAGGGGGTCAAGCCGGTTCGCGGCGGTCCCCTGGGAGACTTGATGTGCCGGGTGGTCGTGGAGACCCCGGTGAAACTCACCGGCGAACAGGAAGAGCTGCTTAAACGTTTCGACGAGACCATGAAACAGGGTGGCGCCAAGCACAGTCCACAATCGACCGGTTGGGTCGATGGGGTGAAAAAGTTCTTCGAGAATATGGGGTTCTGAAATGACACGTGTGGCAGTGGTGGGCGCCGCAGGGCGCATGGGCCGGTCCTTGGTGCAGGCAATTCACGAGGCCGATGGAATGCGTCTGGGGGCGGCTACTGAGCGTCCCGAGAGTAGTCTGATCGGTTCGGACGTGGGTGAGCTGGTTGGAATCGGAAAACTGGGTGTTTCCCTGGTCCCGGACCTGGAACAGGTGGTGGAGGATTTCGATGTGGTGATCGATTTCACCTCGCCTCAGGCTACCCTGCACCATCTTGAGGTGTGTCGTGCCCACGGCAAGCGGTTGGTTATCGGCACCACCGGTTTTGATAGTGCGCAAAAAGCGATCCTGGAGAATGCGGCCGAACAGATTTCGATCGTGTTTGCCCCCAACATGAGTGTGGGTGTCAATCTCTGTTTCAAACTGTTGGAGATAGCGGCCCGGGTGCTGGGCGACGAGGCGGATATCGAGATCATCGAGGCGCATCACCGCCATAAGATGGATGCCCCCTCCGGTACAGCCCTGCGCATGGGTGAGGTGGTCGCCGAGACCCTGGGACGTGATCTCAAGGATTGCGCGGTCTACGGTCGGCAAGGGCAGACCGGTCCCCGTGAACGCGCTACCATCGGTTTCGAGACCATTCGCGCCGGCGATGTGGTGGGCGAACACAGTGTCTGGTTTGCCATGGAGGGGGAGCGCATCGAGATTGCCCACAAGGCGACCAATCGCATGAATTTCGCCCAGGGCGCGGTACGGGCCGCTGCCTGGGTCATCGGTCGGGAGACCGGATTGTACGATATGCAGGACGTACTCGGTTTGTAGTATTGCCCAACATCCCATTTAAAATCGGGAGGTCATGGCGCATGTCAGTCTCAAAAGAGATGGTTGCAGGTCTGTGGCTGCTGGGTTACCTGCTGAGTGGTTGTTCCCAGGACTCCGAGACCCCGGAAGCACGCTTGCGTGCAACCCTGCAAGCTGGGGAGGTGGCGCTGGAGCAGCGTGATCTTGGCGCCGTAATGGGAGTCGTTCATCCCGACTACCGTGCGCATGACGGCCGGGATTACCAGCAGCTCCGCGGTTTACTGCTGGGCTATCTGCTCCGCCACAAGAGCATCTATATCCTCTCCCGGATCGAGGGACTGGAAATCAACCCGGAAACCGGCGACGCAAAGGTCAGGCTCTACGCGGGTGTTGCCGGGGGCACGCAAGCGCCAGTCGATTCATTCGATCACTGGCATGGCGATCTTCTGTACCTGGAACTGTCTTTCCATGATGATGCGGAAGGGGGCTGGTTGTTGACCCGCTCTCGATGGGAATCGGTACGCGCCGAATCCATCTGAATAGGGTTTGGCCCGAAATCTGCTTGTTATCTGGCGACAGGAACTTTATGTGAAACAGGTATCGCCATGGCAGAGATCTCTATACTTCCCCTGGGGGCCGGGACAGAAGCATCCACGACTGCGCCTGCAGGCACGGCACCGGAGTTGCTTGGGTTCACCGCGGAGGGCCAGGTTCTTGGTTTCAGCTTCGATGAGACCCTTAAACAGCTTCTTGAATCACAGGGAGGGGACGAGGCGCAGGCGATGCTGTTATTTGCCATGCAGCAGCCGGTGGTTACGGATCCACAGCTCACACCCCAGGCCTTGATTTCAAAGGATGGCAATTTATTGCCGTTGTCCCTCCAGGCGGACGGCAAGTCTTTGCCGATGATGCTCCAGGTGGACGGCAAGTCTTTGCCGATGATGCTCCAGGTGGACGGTGAGTCTTTGCCGGTGATGCTCAAGTCGGAGCAGATGACACTAGGGGCGACGCTGGAATCGAACCTGCCTCAAACCCAGCTTGAGTCCCAGCTCAAAGATCCCATGCTTCCGAGTCAGATGTTGACCAGCCTCACCGCCGAACAGAAACCCCTGCCGTTGAATGAATTGGTTGGCCGGTTCGAGGGGCGGTCCCTGGTCGATTCACTGAAATCCACCGATTTGAATTTGCCGAATCAGCCGGCTTCTCTGTCACAATCCCTGGTTACGGATAGCAGTAGTGCGGTAAAAGGATCTGTCACATTACCGCTTAACCTTCCGGTGGGTCAGCCAGGCTGGGACCAGGGGCTGGGTCAACGTGTCCAATGGATGGTCAATCAGAACATTCAACAGGCTGAAATCAAATTGACACCTCCCAACCTGGGTCCGCTGGAGATCAAGATATCGGTGCAGCATGA
>JARRNW010000464.1:0-3365 GCA_037384565.1 Candidatus Thiodiazotropha sp. | reverse complement strand
GATGATGCGCTGATCCAACTGCTCGATCCGCCGTTCGATCAATCCGAGTTGGATCCGGGGTACATCAAGGGATATGTACCCGGCGTCAGAGAGAATGGCGGTCAATACACCCATGGCGCCATCTGGGCCGCCATGGCGTTCGCCGCTTTGGGCGACAGTCGGCGCGCCTGGGAACTCACCACCCTGATCAACCCGGCCAATCATGCAAAATCCCACGCAGCGATCGCCACCTACAAGGTCGAACCCTATGTGATGGCGGCGGATGTCTATGCCGTCGCCCCGCACACCGGACGCGGCGGCTGGACCTGGTATACCGGCTCAGCCGGCTGGATGTACCGGCTGATCCTGGAGTCCCTGCTGGGTTTGCGGCTTGAGACGGACAGGCTGTACATCGAACCCTGCCTGCCCTCGCACTGGGACAAGTTGAAGATACATTACCGCTATCGCGAGACGGTCTATCATCTCGCCATATTGCAAACCCGCGCGGATGCGCCGGTGAAGCGGGGGGTGGTCCACATCCAGGTCGATAACATTGAGCAGGATGGGGATTCGATTGCCCTGACTGATGACCATCTGGAACACCGGGTAGAGGTGCATGTCGTGGCATAGCGGTTTGTTTAAAAAAACTGCTACTGTCTAATGGTCTGCGGATGTCCAGGATACTGCTTCAGCCATCCGGTTGTGACAGGGAGAACAATCAGTGCCTATCTCTATTTTTTCATACCCATAATTTTCGTATAGATGGCTTTATCAGCCATATAGCAGCCACATGAAGCCGCCTCGAGGCCATCACGGTCGAGTACCGTGATATCACCGCGAGTGTAGCTAATCAATTTTCGATTCTGCAGTGAAGTGGCGGCCTTAGTCACGCCGACACGGCGCACGCCCAACATGTAAGCGAGAAATTCATGGGTGATGTGAAATGAATCTGAGTGTGCGCGATCTTGTGACATCAGCAGCCAGCGTGCCAGCCGCTCCTCCACCACGTGAAAGTGTGTGCAGGCTGCGGTCTGAGCGAGTTGGCCAATGATTACATAGAGGTATTGCTTCAACTCACGTTGTAGCACAGGGCTCTTTTCGAGCTCACGCAGGAATGGCGCGACTTTGATACACAGCGCAGCGCCTCCGCCCTGAACGACGGCACGCAGTGGTGACACATTGACTCCCAGGATGAGTGAAATGCCGAGCATACCCTCATTCCCGACCATTCCCACTTCCAGGTGTGCGTGGTTATTGATTGGTGATATCAGGGAAATGAAACATTCCGTGGGAAAGTAAAGTTGAGTTATGCGCTCGTCAGGCTCGGCCAGTACTTCTCCGAACGTCAGTTCGACAGGATCACAGGCAGTCAGGAAACCTTCACGTTGCTTGCGCGGCAAAGCCGCAAGCAGGTGGTTGTCTGAGGAGGTGCTTGTTATTGCGAGTTGCACGCGGATTATCCTGTTGTCGTAAGCCCTCGAAGTACAGCTTAGATATCAGTTTTTAACTGTGGCGGTCGTCTTCACAATGCTTTTGTTTTGGTCCATCACTATGGCCTGCAATACGGCTTATGTCTGGACGCTAGCGTACATAGCGAGGTCTGCGTACGCCAGCGAACGGAACTTTACGCTGCTGACGAGCATACTCTGCGCAAATTCGCGGCGCCAGGTGCCACGAATCAAACGAGGAAATAGGTATGAGAAACAGAATGCAATTATTTAAGGCGCAGGTAAAACCTGCTATGCCTTTCCGACTGGTTACCTTATCCGCTGGGCTGTTGCTGCTTGTCTCATGCGCTTCGGTACCCCAATCCCCGACGGCAGAGCTGCAGGCAGCCGAGTTGGCGATCAAAGATGCCGAACGCGCCCGCGTATCGGAGTTTGCCTCTGCAGAGATGAGTGAAGCGCGTGACAAACTCAGGGCTGCCAACAGCGCGGTACAGCAGGAGAAAATGGTGGTGGCCAAGCGCCTTGCCGAATCATCTGGTGTTTATGGCTGACCGCAAGGTCGATATCGCCATCGCCCTGTCACAGAGCCGCATGTTGGTGGACCAACGCGAGATGCTGAGTCAGCAGCGTGAAACGGCGCGTCTCGATTCACGAACCCGCGAAGTCGACAGAGCCCGCAAAGATGCTGCCTCTGCGCGATTGGAATCAGAAGCGACGCAACAGCAGGCGGATGTGTTGCAAAAACAGATTGAAGAGCTTAATGCCAAAGCCACCGATCGTGGCCTGGTCGTGACGCTGGGTGACGTGCTGTTTGATACTGGAAAGTCCGAACTCAAAGGTGGCGCTGCCAGAAATATCGCTAAGCTTGCCGAGTTTCTCAATCAATACAATGACCGTACCGTGATGATAGAAGGCCACACCGATAACGTCGGTAGCGATGACTACAATATGGGATTGTCACAGCGTCGCGCGGATTCTGTGAAGGCCTATCTGATGGGTGAGGGCATCAATGGGAACCGCCTGGTGGCATCCGGAAAGGGTGAATCATCGCCTGTCGCCAGCAACGACACGGCTTCCGGGCGTCGGCAGAACCGACGTGTCGAAGTTATCATCGCGGATGTCAATAATGTTTCACGCTGACGCCTACCCGCCCTGCAACGCCCGATGTCCACACTGAAAGGACACTCGGGCAGGCTAGATCACATCAGGAAGCAGGCGATCGAACTCTTTTTTTACGACTTCGTAGCACTCGCAGGTGCGCGCTTCAAGGCCAACGCGGTTCAGCACAGTGATTTTGCCACGACGATAGGTGATCAAGCCGGCCCTCTGCAGGTTACCAGCTGCCTCCGTAACACCTTCTCTTCGCACCCCGAGCATATTGGCGATCAGCTCCTGGGTCATAGTGAGCTCATTGGAGGGCAAACGGTCAAGGCTTAGTAGCAGCCAGCGACACAGTTGCTGGTCGAGCGAGTGATGGCGGTTACACACTGCGGTCTGCGCCATCTGGGTCAATAATGCCTGGGTATAGCGCAGCAACAGATGCTGCAACTCACCGGAGCGACTGAATTCATTTTTGAGCAGCTGCCCCTTGAGGCGGTAGGCATGACCTGCGCTTTGTACGACGGCGCGGTTGGGCATGGTCTCACCCCCCATGAACAGGGCTACGCCAATGATGCCCTCGTTGCCGACGACGGCGATTTCCGCTGACGCACCGTCGAGCATGACGTAGAGCAGGGAGACGATGGCGGTGGTGGGAAAATAGACATGCCGCAGTTCATTGCCGGACTCGTAAAGCACATCCCCGAGCGGCATCGGCACAAGTTCGAGATGCTGCAACAGGCGCTTGTAATCCTCTGTCGGCAAGGCGGCGAGCAGGTGATTTTGATGCGGATCGTGCGAATTGTTCATGTTGTCTCAATGGCCGGATAGGCGGGCCAT
>JARRNW010000463.1:0-5588 GCA_037384565.1 Candidatus Thiodiazotropha sp. | reverse complement strand
TGACGCCCGTGAATTCCTTTGGCTGGGTGAATTTGTGGTCGACGGACATTACAAATCGACAAATTTTTCCAAATATAAACGAGCCAAGAAGCGCGCGGCCGCCAATCCATGAGCGTAGCAGGGAAGCTGATCAAGGGACCCTGTGCCTGGAATCTGCCTTGGCTGATGTGTCTGGTTATCAGCTTTTATGCACCGGTTGGCATGGGGGAGCCCCTGCCTTCGCCCCTGACACTTGAATACGCCCTCTCCCTGGCCGATGAGGGTCATCCGGATCGCCGCTCCGCGGACGCGGCGCTGGCTCAGGCCGAGGCCCTCAGGCAACAGGCGCAGGCGGCGGACGATTTCAACCTCTCCCTGTCCGCTGAGCTGCGGGCCATTGAGCCCTCGGAGAACTCCCTCTATCAGAGCCACAACGACAGTCTCGCCCGGCTCAATCTGAGTAAACAGCTCTACGACTTTGGCCGCACCGCCCATGCCCAGGAGGCCGCAGAGGCCGGCTTTGATTCAAAACGCTGGCAACTGGTGAATGTACGCCAGCAGCGGCGCTTGGAGATCATGGAGCGGTTCTTCGCCGTATTGCTCGCGGATCTGGAGTTTACCCGTGACAATGAGGCGCTCTCTATCGACTACATCCGCTTCGACCGGGCGCGGGCCAAGCAGGAATTGGGTAAGGTCTCCGACATTGAGCTTTTGGAGCTGGAAACCGTTTACCAGCAAGCGAGACGCAAGCTGAGCCTGAGTCGAAATCGTCAACGTATTACCCGCTCCCAACTGGCGAATACCTTGAATCGACCCGGAGAACTGCCCTCTAATCTGGAGACTCCGGTTTTTGAGCCGGTTGAAGTTGACCCGGAGGTAGGGCCTCTGATCGACCGGGCATTGCAGGAAAATCCTCGCCTGAAGGCCTTGCGTGCCGACCTGCAGGCGGCGCAGATGCAACTCAGTGCCTATGAGGCGGAAGGTAATCCGGTGATCCGGGCCGAACTGCAAGCGGCTGCCTACAAGCGTAAGCTGGGTGGACGTGATCCCCTGAGCGCCGCACTGGTTTTCGAATGGCCCCTGTATCAGGGTGGCCGGATCGATGCCAAAGTGGCGCAGCAGCATGCCCGTGTGCAGCAGAAACAGTCGGAGCTTTCATCCTATGAGATGACCCTGCGGCAACAACTGCTCGATGATTGGATGGCATTGCAGGAGCTTCAGGTCGAGCGTGACGGTTTGCTGGTCAAGGGGGATTACCGGGATCTCTATCTGGATCGCAGTCGTACCCTGTACGATCTCGATCTGGCGTCGGATCTGGGTGACTCGATGACCCAGATTGCCGCGGTCCAGTACGAACGCGCCAAAAATCTGTATCAAATACAATTGACGCAGGCACGACTGGATGCACTGACCGGTGGGTTGCTCGAGCGGGGCGGATTATCAAGGGAAATGCAATGATGGGGGGAATCATGAAGGGGTTGTTGATTTTCTGTCTGTTGTTCAGCGGGCCGGTTATGGCCCGGGACCTGGACGCGGTTACCGATTGGGGGCAAAGGGTGACGTTGAGTACCCCGGTTAGCGGCATGATCGGGCATGTGAATGTCAGCGTCGGTGAACAGGTGTCCCGGGGAAGCATATTGATCGAACTCGACCAGCGGCTTTATCAGACCCAGTTGGCCGCCGCGGAATCCCAGGTAGAAGCCACATCCCAGGAAAAGGATGAAGCTCGCCGCGAACTCGATCGCTCTCTGGAACTCTACGATCGGACTCTGCTTTCAGATCACGATCGCAAGTTGGCGGAGATCGAGGCTGCGCGCACCGACGCGGCTTTCCGCAAGGCAGACGCAGAACTCGCGCGGATCCGAATCAACCGTGAATACAGTCGAATCACGGCTCCATTTGACGGCATCGTCGAACAGATCTTTGTGCAGACCGGTCAGGCGGTCATCAATCGTACACAGGCCACTCCGTTGCTCAGTCTGTGTGAAAGCGGGTATATGAAAGTGGTGAGTCGGATTGAAGAGAAGCTTGCCGCTGAGTTGAAACCGGGGGCGTCAGTACAGGTTGGCGTGCGTGGGCAATGGATGGAAGGCCGGTTGTCATTGATCGGTCTGCAGCCCGTCGAGCGGGATGCCAATGGTGCGAAGTACACCCTGGAAGCGGTGTTCGATCTTCCGGAGAACCTGCAGTTGCGAGCCGGCGAAAAGGCGGTGTTGAGGTTGCAAGATGAGTGAGGGAACGGTGCAGAATCAGGTGTGCATCCACTGCTATGTGGCGGGACGGGTGCAGGGTGTGTTTTTTCGGGCATCGACAAAATACGAGGCTCAAAGACTCGGACTCAAGGGGTACGCAAAAAACCTGCATGACGGACGTGTGGAGGTGGTGGCCTGCGGGCCGGTCGGTGCCGTGGATGAGTTGCGGGAATGGCTGCGCAAGGGTCCTGCCAATGCGCGGGTCAGCGGGATCTCCTGCGAAGTGATGGACTATCAGATCTTTACCCAGTTCACCGTGAGCTGATGTGCCGTTTCGCTCACGGCTGAACCGGTGGGTTTATTGTGAGTAACCAGGCTGGTCAAGGGGACGGAATTTAAGTCCGGATTCTAAAGATCCGTTGTAGCCATTGATCTCCTGTCCCGGATAAGTGCGAGCGGGCGAGGCACCGTAGGGATCGCTATACGCGCCAACCGGTCCGGTTGGGTAAGCGGGCGACTGTTCATACGAACCGTAACCGTCTTGCGGCATCGCTTCATAACCATTTGGATAGCCACTCTGGGGCGATGGATAGGTCTCCGGTCCCGAGGGGTAGGTGTCTGGCTGTGCATAGGGTGCCGGAGATTGGGTATATCCGCCACTGAGATCCGGCTGGGCTTCCATGGGACGGAAGGTGTAGGCGTCCGTGGATGGCTGCTGCCAGTAGGATGGGGGTGCCCCCTGAGGTTCGTAGTAGGTCGGGGCCGGTTCCCGGTTCGGTGCTTGTCGTGCAGTGGGTTGTTCCTGTGGCATGGGCTGGGATTGGGGGGCGACGGGTGCCGCATAATAATCGGGATAGGCGGGGTAGGCGCCGTATCCGGGATTGGGTTGTGCATAACCGTAGCCGGGGTAGCCGTATTCTCCCGGGTAGCCCGGAGATCCGTAGTAGCTTGGATTTCCGTAATAGTATGGGCTTCGATAGTAATCGTCGTAGTAGCCTCGATCCCGATCGGAACCACCGAACATACCGCGCATGGGGTTCATCATCCCGTCCATGGCCTTCTGCCAGAGAGGTTGGAATGTTAAGTATTGATAGAATGCTCACTACCAGCCATGCCAATCGTGTCATACTCGGGTCCTCTGTTGGTTGGTCGTAATTATTAACCCTGCGACTCAGCATGTCGTGTTCAGGGTTTCAAGCAGGCCCTTGATCAAGGCGTGTATCCGCCATCGGGTCTTTTTTTATTAACCTGGCATATTTAGGTGCCGGGTTAATAGATAATACCTCGGAATTACAAACAAACCACAGTTCCATCATTTTTACGTCATGCAGTTGCCACCTCTGACCCACGCAAGGATTCTCAGGCGCTATCAGCGATTTCTAGCCGATGTCGTACTCGATAGCGGTGAGAATGTAACCGCCCACTGTCCGAATACCGGATCCATGACCGGTTGTTGGGCCCCTCAAGCTCCGGTGCAACTGAGCCATAGCGATAATCCAAGGCGTAAGCTTGCCTGGACCCTGGAACGGGTGGACATGGGGCAGGGGTGGGTCGGTGTGCATACGGGGCGTACCAATCCGGTGATCGAGGAGGGATTGAATCAAGGGGTAATCGAACGCTTGCGGGGATATAAGCAGGTACGCCGGGAGGTCAATTTCGAGGGTGTTCGGGACAGATCCCGGTTCGATTTTCTGTTAAGTGACGGTGATTTCGCGGATGCCTGGGTTGAGGTCAAGAATGTAACCCTGTGGCAGGAGAGTCGGCTCTGTTTTCCGGATGCGGTGACTCAGCGGGGAAGAAAACATCTGGAGACCCTGGCCGAGGCCCGCGGGCAGGGATATCGTGGGGTGATGGTGTATGCCTTGAATCGCCCCGAGGGACAGGCCTTCGCCCCTGCGGACGAGATCGATCCTGCATACGGCGAGACCCTGCGGCGGGTCGTCCGGGAGGCGGGCGTTGAGGTGATTGCTCTGCGCATCATCCACGATGAGACATCGATGTCCGTGGGTGAGGAGATTCCGGTTATCCTGTCGTGAATTCAGTAACCCATGGAGGCCAGATCGAGTCCTGAGGGAATCTCCGGCATCGAGCGCACGCCGCTGAGAATCTCCCCGTCTGGGCGCAGATCCAACCAGCGGTAACCCGGTGGTGTTGGGTCGATCGCGAAGTTATCCTCACCTGCGCTGAACTGCACACAGGTCGAAGGTGAACCAAGAATCTTCAGGCCCTGATAGGTGGTTTCGAAATTCTGGTGGATATGTCCGCAGAGGATGCCTCTGACCTGAGGATGGCGTTGGATCAGTTCGAAGAAGGGACCTGGATTTTCCAGCACCATGGTGTCCATCCATTGACTGCCCACCGGCAGCGGATGGTGGTGCATACAGATGAGGGTGTGCTTGTCGGGATGGGACTCCAGCAGCAGCGAGAGCAGCTTCATCTGCTCCGGGTCGATCCGTCCCCCATCCTCGTCCACAATGGTCGAATCGAGAAAGATCAGTGACCATCCCTTGGCCTGAACACTGGGGATATAGTGGACGTTATCCTGGTTCAATAGCTGTTTCATGCGCACCGGAAGGTCATGATTTCCGGGTAGGCAGTAGGTTGGAATCTCAGTAAGCTTGAAACGCCCGAGCAGACGCTTGTAGCCGGTTTCCGAGGCATCATGCACCAAATCCCCGGTGGCCACCAGCAGGTCGGGTATTCCGGTCTCCTGAAGGGCCTGGGCGAGGATCTGATCGAAGGTTTCGAGGGTATTGATCCCCAGCAGACAACGGGATGGATCGGCGTAGAGATGGCTATCCGTGATCTGCAGGACTTTCAAGCCGTCAGCGGAATGCTGCCGGAAGTCGTTTGATGTGTCATCGGGACGGCTACTCATAGAGCGGTTCATCTTTCGGTTTTTAAAGCTGACGAGCAACGTGATTCTCCAGGCCCCAGCAGGATCATCATCCTGCCATTATAGTAGTTCAGGATCCGCCAAAGAAAAAACGGATATTTTGCTTCTATGTCCTAAACTTAGAATTTATTCCATATCCGTATCTATTTTCTGTTGAAGTGTTAACATTTTTTATCGCTATTAAAATTTTCTATCCCCATGTCTAAAATATAGATCATGACTCTCAACGAACTTCGATACATCGTCGCGGTTGCCCGGAAACGGCATTTTGGACATGCCGCCGAGGCTTGTTTCGTCAGTCAGCCTACGCTCAGTGTGGCGGTTAAAAAGCTTGAAGAGGAGTTGGGGGTCGGGTTGTTCGAGCGTGGTCAGGGGGAGGTGAGTCTGACCGCAGCCGGTGAACGGATCGTGGCTCAGGCGCAACGGGTGCTGGAAGAGGCCGGCATGATCCGGCAGCTTGCCAGTCAGAGTGTGGATCAGTGCGTCGGCCACTTGCGGGTGGGGGCCATTCCCACCGTGGG
>JARRNW010000462.1:0-3395 GCA_037384565.1 Candidatus Thiodiazotropha sp. | reverse complement strand
ATCGCCCGCCTCACCGCGGAATTGGAGCGCAAGACCCAGGCCTATGCGAAAATGCCCAAACGCAAGGCCATCAGCGCCAGCACCAAGGAGTATAAATACGCGGCCTACCTGGATGCCTGGCGGCGCAAGGTGGAACGCATCGGTAACCTGAACTACCCGGACCAGGCTCGGCGAGACAAGCTCTACGGAAATCTGGTTTTACACGTGGCCGTCAAGTCCGACGGCAGTGTGGAAACGATCCGGGTCCTGCACTCCTCCGGGCATCAGCTTCTGGACGATGCCGCAGTGCGTATCGTACGTCTCGCCGCCCCGTTCTCCCCCTTCCCGAACGAGATCCGGGAGGAGACGGATATTCTCGATATCACCCGTACCTGGCAGTTTCTTCGCAGTGGTCAGTTGTTCTCCGAATAGCGGTTGCAGCCGCGCGCCCACGATTAGATACTATGCATATGCAACCAGACAGCAATCTCACAAATCACTTTCTCATCGCCATGCCGCGACTTGAGGATCCCAACTTTTTCCATACCGTGACCTACATCTGCGAGCACTCTGAGGACGGTGCGATGGGCATTGTCATCAACCGGCCGATGGAACTGCATCTGGCCGATATCTTTGAGCAGTTGGAGATCCCGGTGTCCTCCGATCTCATTGCGGAGCAGCCGGTGTACAACGGTGGGCCGGTACAGAGCGACCGGGGGTTCGTACTTCACGACAGCAGTTCGGAATGGGCCTCGACCCTCAGGGTGACCCCGCAAATCAGCGTTACCACATCCCTGGATATCCTGGAAGCCATTGCCACGGGCAAAGGACCAAAACACAACCTCATTGCCCTGGGTTATGCCGGATGGGGAGCCGGGCAGCTGGAAGCTGAACTGGCCCAGAATGCCTGGCTGAACGGTCCCGCCGAAAGCCACATCATTTTTGAACGCGCCAGCGATGAGCGCTGGCAGGCTGCCGCGGACCTGATCGGCATCGACCTGAATCTGCTGAGCGGGGATGCCGGACACGCCTGATCTCGTGGATATCGAACCGGCATGTCCTCATGCCCACTGTCCGAATATGTCCGACCTTGCACACTGGATTCCTAACCGGCATGCGTCCCCTTACGAATCCGTGAAGCGTTGAGTATCGAGAACGAGGACAATGCGATGGGAACCTTACTCGGGTTCGACTATGGGACACGTAAGATTGGGGTTGCGGTGGGGCAGACCCTGACCGGCACCGCCACTCCCTTGGAAACCCTCACCCTGGTCAGTCACAAACCGGACTGGCAGCGCATCGGCCATCTGATTGAGGAGTGGCGACCCGAGGCCCTGGTGGTGGGACTGCCACTGGATGTGGATGACAGTGAAACCGACGCCACCCAGCCGGCGCTGCGCTTTTCCAGACAACTGCACGGTCGTTTCAAACTGCCCGTGCATCTGGCCGATGAACGCTTTACCTCTTTCGAGGCCAGGGACCGGCTGGAACATCGCGCTAAACGGTACGAGGAGTATGATGCCGTCGCCGCCAAACTGATATTGGAAACCTGGTTAAATGAGCAATAACACAACCTTTATGGATGCCGATGCCGTCGAATCCCTGGTGGATGTCATGGCCGGCAGGATCTGGACCCTGCTGAACGAACGCGGCATCAGAGATCCGCTGATGGTCGGCATTCGTACCGGAGGGGTCTGGTTGGCGGAACGGTTACACCAGGAACTGGGATTACAAGAGCCCCTGGGCACCCTGGACATCTCCTTCTATCGGGACGATTTCACCCGGATCGGTATGAACCCGGAAGTGCATCCCTCCAATTTGCCGCTTCCGGTGGATGATCGGCACATCATACTCGTCGACGACGTACTGCATACCGGACGCACCATCCGCGCCGCGCTCAACGAACTCTTCGACTATGGGCGGCCCGCCTCGATCATTCTCGTCACCCTGGTGGACCGGAATGGACGGGAGCTGCCCATCCAGCCGGACATCACCGGACTCCACCCGGGCCTGGATGCGGATCAGCATATCACCCTGATCGGCCCCGATCCGCTCAAACTGATTCTGGGGGGCAAGAGCAACCGCTCTTCGCGCCGTAGTGACGAACAAGGAAATCAGCCATGAGCCTGAGCAACAAGACGTTGCAACTCGACAGTGAGAAGCGGCTGCTGCACTTTCTCACCATCGATGGTCTCGACAAAACGATTCTCACCGAGATCCTGGACACCGCGGAAGGCTTTACCGGGGTTTCCGAGCGCACCATCAAAAAGGTCCCCCTGTGCCGCGGCAAGGTAGTGGCCAACCTGTTCTTCGAGAACAGCACCCGGACCCGCACCACCTTCGAACTGGCCGCAAAGCGGCTCTCCGCCGACGTGCTGAATCTCAATATCAGCGCCTCGGCCACCTCCAAAGGGGAGACCCTGCTGGATACCCTGCGCAATCTCGAAGCGATGCATGTGGATATGTTCGTAGTGCGCCACGCCGCCAGTGGCGCGGCCCACTTTATCGCCCAGCACGCAGATCAGGGCGTGGGGGTGATCAACGCCGGGGACGGCCGCCACGCCCACCCCACCCAGGCGATGCTGGACATGTTCACCATCCGCCGTCACAAACAGGCGTTCGAGGGACTGCGGGTGGCAATCGTCGGCGACATCCTGCACTCCCGGGTTGCGCGATCCCAGATCCTCGCCCTGAACACATTGGGTGTCTCGGAAGTCCGGGTAGTGGCCCCCCGAACCCTGCTGCCGAATGACGCCCGCAGCATGGGTGTACACGTATACCATGACATGGACGAAGGCATTCGGGACGTGGATGTGATCATCATGCTGCGCCTTCAGAAGGAGCGTATGAACGGTGCTCTACTGCCCTCTGAACACGAATATTTCCGGCTCTACGGCCTGACCGAAAGACGCCTCTCGCTGGCGAAGCCGGATGCCATCGTGATGCACCCCGGCCCCATCAACCGGGGGGTTGAGATGGACTCCCAGGTGGCGGACGGATCCAAATCAGTGATCCTGCAACAGGTCAGTTACGGTATCGCCATCCGCATGGCGGTGATCTCCATGGTGATCGGCACCCAAAACCTGCGCATGCAGGAGGTGGCGGGATGAAAAAGAAAAAGAAAAAAGACATCAGCATTCTCAACGGCCGGGTGATCGATCCGGCCAACGGGGTCGATCGGGTCACCGATCTGCACATTGCCCAGGGCAAGGTCCTCGCCTTGGGTGAGGCTCCCGGAGATTTCCAGCCCAGTCTGACCATCGATGCCAGTAATCAGGTCGTCTGTCCTGGCTTGATCGACCTGTGTACCCACTTGCGGGAACCAGGCCGGGAACACAAGGCCACCATCGCCAGTGAAACCGCGGCCGCCGCCCGTGGCGGCATTACCACCCTGTGCTGCCCACCGGACACCCGGC
>JARRNW010000461.1:0-3397 GCA_037384565.1 Candidatus Thiodiazotropha sp. | reverse complement strand
TCATCTATAGGTCACATAACGTTGCCTCCTTTCTTGATCAAGTACAGCTTGTCGTTAAATAAAGGGGCGGTCTTGCAATGCAGGTTTGAACAATATCCATGGCTGATCCGCATTTCGGGCAGGTGATTTTCGCCCGCTGCTTTTTCTTTTTGAATATCTGCAAAGGGTGTGTGCGCAAGACCAACTGAAGAAATTTGATCAGCGTCTTGCTGCACGGATGCAAAAATCCATATGACCTGATTCTTCGAAAGCCCTTGGGCAGGACGTGTTGCATCAACAGGTAAAGGAAATATTGCCCCGTAACGGTGCGCGTCCGAAATTCATTACTTTTGGCGTGGATATAGCGGAACGTGACTTTGCCGTTTTCGCAACTAAGAATGTCTTTTTCCTGGATGACGCCTTTATACAGATATTTGCCGAGGTAGATGATCGCTTTGTCGCCGTTGCCCACGTGCTTGCAGTCGACAACCCATTTTTCGGGAGTGCTGGCCGGTACTCTCAGATTTTGATCAACGATTGTTTCCAGCAGCTTTGCCCTGAAAACTTTTGCCAGGTTTTTTTGAACAAAGAGATATTTGGAAGATTTTGTCCGCCATAATCCGGTATCAGTATTTACACTTGCCCCAGGCATGACCACATGAATGTGGGGGTGGTAGTCCAGATTTCTTGCATGGGTGTGCAGTACAGTGGTGAACCCTGCTGATCCCTGCAGTTTTTTATCATTTTGGGTGAATGTTTTGAGAACCTCCTGGACACAGAAAAACATCAGGGAATAGATGACTTTCTGATTTTTCCAGGCCAGATCGCGCAATTGACGCGGCAGTGTGAAAGTGATCAGGTAATATGGGGCCGGCAGGCGTTTATCCAGTTGATTTTCAATCCATTGCCAATTTTCATGGTTCTGACAATGGGGACAATTTCTGTGACCGCAGGAATGGGGAATGTAGATTTGACTCCCACAATTGTGATTGGTGCATCTGGCAAGCATGTGTGGCGCATGCTCCTGCCGGCACTGTTTCATAGCTTGCAGGGCTTTTCTATGCCCCGTCAGAACCATGTTTTTATAATGGGAAAGAAAACTGTGTTCGAATTTCTTGATGATGGTAGACAGGAGGATCATTTTCGTCCTCCCCAGTGGATCTCAAAGCCGTTAATCAGGGTATTTATCGCCTCACGGGCGTTGCTTTTGGTTTTTGTGGTCAGATGGGTGTATCGCGAAGTGGTCAGTACGCTGACATGGCCTAAGATTTTCTGAAGTTCGAGCAGATCAACGCCGGCTTCAAGCAGATGTGTGGCGAAGCTGTGACGCAGGGAATGGCATGAGATTTTATTTTATGCCGAGCTGAGTGACAACGGTTTTCATAGCTACTTGGATGCCGCCTCTGTCCAGCGGCATGGTAACCAGATGGGCATTTTTCACTCCCCTTTTTCTGCTCGGAAAGATAAAATGGGGATGTTGGTGAACTTTCCAAAATTTTTTAAGGATCTGTAATGTGTTTTTAGGTAGCGGCACCAGTCTGTCTTTGTTGCCTTTAGCATTTCGAATATGGACTCGCATGTGTGCTGAGTCGATATCACTAACTGTCAGATTGATGCCCTCGCCAAGACGCAGCCCCATGCTGTAGATGGTGAGAAAAAAGACCTTATAGCTGAGAATCCTGGTTGCTGCAAACAACTGATTGAGCTCCTTTAGGTTTAGGATATCAGGGATTCTTTTGGTTTTTGGAGGTTTTACCAGGGCAAGATCGGCCCAGGGTTTGCCCAGAACGTTGGTGTAAAAGAATTTCAGACCGTAGAGATCAAGCTTGACCGCGCTCCATGAATGGGAATCCAAAAGTTCGCTGAAATAATTGAGCAATTGGTCGGAAGACAGATTGTAAATTCGACAATCAAAGTAATTGCCGATACGCCTTATTGCTCTACAGTAGGCCTCGATGGTCTTCGGGCGTAAGCCGTTAAGTTTCAGACATTTCATGTGTTTGCGGTAATGCTTTTCAAATTTTGGATCGTTTGGCATGTTGCAGTTCATTGTAACCTCCTCTGAATGAAAAATAGTTGGTAATACAGGGCTTTCTTGCATTGTCAACTTGCTTTTATTACAAAAAATTGGAAGTTACAAATTACAATAGGCGGTTGCTTCGATATGTCTGCCGCGTAGCGGCTTCGTCCAACAAGGCTTTTGCAGCCGAGCGCAAAAAACATGCGCCCGCTGAAAAGCAACGTTATACCGCACCCCAGTCACTGAAAAGGAGTTGGACATAGAATGGAAAACATGCTGATCCACGCTGTAACCGTATTTATGGGGTTTTTCGCCATAATGAATCCCATCGCAAATGTCCCGATTTTCCTTGGTCTAACAAGTGGCGACGATAAACAGACAACCGCGACCGTGGCATTAAGATCGTTAACGCTGGCATTTATAATCGTTACATTATTTTCGGTGGCTGGAAAGGTGATCTTTGAGCTATTTGGCCTCACGCTGCCAGCATTTCAAATTACCGGGGGGCTGATAGTCTTTCTCATCGGTTTTCATATGCTGCAAGGTGGTCACTCGAGTGTTCAACACCCAAGTGAAGAGGACAAGCAGAAATCCCGTGAAGCGGCGCTCAGTGTCGCGGTATCTCCATTAGCAATGCCAATACTCGCTGGGCCGGGGACTATCACCACTGCGATGAATTTCTCTGCAGGTGGTGGCTTTATGGAAATGGTCGTGACTATCATTATGTTCGCTGTTCTTTGTGCCGTCACATATATACTTTTTATTTTTGGAGAGAAATTTGTTACATACATCGGAGCCAGTGCATTGGGAGTAGTTACGCGTATGATGGGCTTAATCCTCGCCGTAATCGGGACACAGATGGTGATAGAAGGGCTGCATGGGGCTTTTAAACTTGCGGGGTAATTCACGACATTAACCAACGGCTGGGAGTTACCTTTCTCCGCGGTATAACCTGGGCATTAAGGACGACGGCAAAAACCAGCCGCGCCTTATGCCCGCCGTTAGGCAGCCTTACGGCTGTCGATGAACATTACACGAAACATAAGGAGACTTTGAAATGATCGAGAAGATACCTGATCTGCCAAATAACATCCTCGGCTTCACCGCTAAGGGGACGATAACCGCGAATGACTACGAGTCCGTCATCATTCCAGCGGTGGAGGAACTGTTTTCTATTGAGGGTAAGGTTCGGTTTCTCTACCAACTCGGCAAAGACTTCAAGGGATTCGAAGCCGCCGCTATGTGGGACGACATGAAATTGGGCCTGAAGCACCTCCCAGGCTGGGAGAGAATAGCGATTGTATCGGACATCGAATGGATACGGGCAGCGATCAAGATCTTTGGACTTGTAATTCCAGGGCATGTTCGGGTGTTTCATAACAACGAACTCGCCGAGGC
>JARRNW010000460.1:0-3403 GCA_037384565.1 Candidatus Thiodiazotropha sp. | reverse complement strand
GTTGATCGATTGTGTGTGGCAGGGGATGTTGCCCGGTCGACTGTCGGAACTGAAGGAGCAGGCGGGCTGAACAATGCGAGATCGCGACACCTTGTCTTCCTATTTGAGAGGCCCCGAATTGACCAGATATCCTGTGGACTCAGAGGTTGTTTTTCCCGATGAATCCCCCTTCAATTTCCCCGCTTCCAGGATTCTGCTTTGCAAGCAAAGCAGACGTAAAGACCACATTGCGGTCCTTCTCGACAACAGACATTAATGCTGGCGACACCGGTGAAGGCACCACAGAGCCGGAATCCTGTGCACACCTTTGTTAAACATTTTTATAGCCCCAACTGTTATCTGGTTTAAACAGAAAGCCTCCAAGCCCTTCTCCTTCCTCGTAACACATAGAGTCTATCGCTTGATCGGCCTGCTTACGCTGGGAGAATGCCACCAGCTCTCCACAAATTTCAGTGAATATGGATTTTTCTTTGGACTTAATGGTAATTTTTCCAGTTATGATATTTTTCACCAAACTAGAGCCAAGATCTTTAGCGACTTCTTGGAATATTGCATTTGCGTTAAGTCCGATTTTTGTTGCAGCATGATGAAAGAGACTAAATGCGACTAATACGTCTCTAATGTCTTTTGATTTTGAAATTGATAGCGCAATGAGACCAGATTTCAATACTTCGATGCTTTTGGATCTTACTGTATAAGATGCCATTCGGTTGCCGAATATTCCTAAGGTCACCATCGCGGGCTCATCATCTATAATAAGCTCGCACAATTCTTTCAATGCTGAGGTATTTGAAATTAGGTCTTTACTGAAATACCTGAGAATCTCTTGATCCACAGTACTTGGAATATCTTGTTTCCAATAGTCCCCGGGGTTTATGCCATAGAGTTTTTCGAAAAATGCCATATGACGATCTTCTAACTCATTGCTCATAATATTATTCACTTATATGTTTAACAGCTATATTAACGAGACCCCTTGTCTCATTATACATTCTCAGTAAATCGGTAAATACAATTTAGCGTGTCTGGTTCGAGTTCGCCGCACCACACTAGTGGTATCCGCGATTACCCGGAGCGAATGTCACCACTTGAGTTGTATGGAGTACCGATTTGCCACGAAGTATTGCTTATTGAACAGCTTGCCCCCTACTCGTCAATTCCGCGGCGATCCTTTCTCAGTTTGTAGACTATTCATGGCCGGTGCGTTTTCGGATCGCAGCAGGCGATATGTATTTTTGCCAGCTCCGTAATCGTGTTACCTTCAAGTTTCCTGCCGCAATCGGTCACTTTCAGATTGAGACGATACAGTGACTGC
The DNA here is from genome assembly GCA_037384565.1 of Candidatus Thiodiazotropha sp. Classification (GTDB taxonomy): domain Bacteria; phylum Pseudomonadota; class Gammaproteobacteria; order Chromatiales; family Chromatiaceae; genus Thiodiazotropha. The sequence goes on along the minus strand of JARRNW010000460.1, from coordinate 2,088 downwards.
TTGCTGAACGGGCAGTCAATCTCAGGGCGAAGCCAACACTTGCCGGCTTTGATCGCAGCCGGGTATACCGTCGTTGTTTCCGCTTCTTCAAGGTTTTTTGCGTGGGGTAGTTCGTGTGGGTCTATTCCCCATGCCTTCAGACAAGTGTCTTTGTAGTTCCTCAACTTTAGAAGTGTCATGGCGCAGCCGTGGGCAATGCTCTGCGCCTGTCGCTCCCGCCGATAGCCGAGCATGGGATGGAAAGCAAAGGTTCCGCACAGCCAGTTGGGTATCAGGGAGGCGACCTCCAAATCTAGGACAGGAGAATCCTTGTCTGTCGGAGTCTGTTTGAACCAATGCTTATAGAGAGTGCCAATTTCCGCCGACGCCTGCTCGTAGAGCTTGAGTTTATGGTTATAGCTCAATTTTTTGACGCGCTTTCGCAACTGCATCCAATTGCTTTCAACCACATGCAGATGCGACAGCTTTTCAATCGGTCCCACATGAGGTTGCAATGAGGCGGCAAACACGAGATGCGGAACCTGAGTGTCTGTCGTACCGTAGTACGGACGGCGCAAGATGAGCGGTGTATTCAGGGCCTTGTCGGAGACCTCCTCCAGCAATTGGACAACGGCGTCGATGGGGAGATTGTCCATCACGCCCCCGTCGATGAACTGTTCGCTGCGAGATGCGATGGGAAACAGGTCCGACATTGATCGAGCGCGAAACACGGACGGAAAAGCACTGCTGGCGAGCAGCGCTTGCGCCAAGTCCATTTTGGATATATTGCCATATCCGCCGAAGGGGGATCCCAGGGTCAGCAGACGACCTTCATGCAATTCCGTCGTGGTTGAGAGGAATATCACCCCGTTGGCGAGAAATTCATGGAAACACCCCTTGAGACACGCTTGGTCTGTTGCAGCTACTTTCTTAGATCCCCAGGCACTCTCGCCGACAAAATGGTCGATCAGCGCTTCCAGCGGTTGCGCGCCCAGCATCTCTTCTCCGACGCTCATACGGTCCAGCCATTGCTGAGCGAAGTCTTTCACGCAGCGTACGATACGCTTGTGGTTGCGTTGGCGTATCGCACGAACCAGCACGTTCAACTGGTAAAAATTGATGTAGAACAGCCGCTCGATACCCGCCACCACTTCGCGTGCACCATGATCGAAGTTCGTCGTCAATGGCTGGTCGTATTTACGAAAGAGACGATCAGCTTTGTACAGCGAAAAATTGGTAGTGGCGGCACGCAGGGTGAATTCCCGCACGAAGTCCGCAAACTGATCGGTCAGAATGAGACGATCTATGGCCAGAAAGCTGGCTGCAAGACGGGCCAACTTTAGTGCGCTTTCGTACTTCTCGGTACTTTTTTCCGTGGCGCCGTGCTTTGTGACCAGTATATTGGCCGCGATCGCAGCCATGATCGATCCGACCGATGAGCCCGCCACGATATCGGGCTTGACTCCCAATTCGTGAAGTGCGTTAACGACACCGATCTGAAACACACCGCGAAACACACCGCCACTGAACAGCAGACTGACGGTGGGTCTGCGCAAGGCCTCGCGCGTATCAGAGGTATTTAAAGCTGACGCAGTCGCATCGCTCGATCGAGCAGCAATGTCTGCTGCAGATGGCGTTGCCCAATAGTTGCCCAATGCTTTTATGATAGAATTTTTTGAATCCAAATCATTATTGTTGTTAGTATTGTCGTTTTTAAAATACGATGTCGGACCGCTATTACCCAGCAACTCATGCGGCCAGTCGGGCAATGAGACTTCCTGCTGGTTCCACTTCAGCTCCTTTGTGCAATATTTGCAGATTTCCTTCAAACCGGGCGGACAATCCTCTCGCTCGTCGCTACCGGGCAGTCGTTCTATGACTGACTTACCGAGCTTCGTATTACTATAGTTTTGTTGATAAATATCGAATACATCGGAACAACTAATCCTCGCAGACGGATTGTTATTGGCAAGTTCCTTCAACGCTACCGGTAACATCGCCTGCATGGCGGCATGGCAACCTTCGGCGATGGTTTTCAGGATCTCTTCACGACGCTGAGTCCTGTCGGCGATGAGTATTCGCCGATTCAATCCCGTTTCAATATCAAGT
>JARRNW010000459.1:0-5321 GCA_037384565.1 Candidatus Thiodiazotropha sp. | reverse complement strand
GGCGCTTACGGATTTTTAGGCGACTTCCCTTTCAAAGTAGGGAAACTTACTGGAGAATTGTGATACAAACTCAGATAAATCGATCTAGTCATCTCTGTCCAACACTAACCCAATTGCCTCAGGTTTATGTCTCAACACAAAGCTCATAAAGCGACTGACCTTCAAACGCTCATTATCGAGTGCCAAGGTTAAAATATCTCTTCATTATTCACTTCTCGAATGATCTCTTGTTTAAAAAGCTGCAACTCATCAAAAATGTATTGCTCTCTACGGTGAACTAGATAGTAATCAGTACTCGGCATCTCGGTTATTGGGATGCCGATCAGCCCTTTTCTCAATCGACAGCAGCTATTTACCACAGTAGCTCCTAATTGCAGTGAAACAAAGTGGGTCATTAACTCCCAGCCAGATGCCTCCACTGCAATCTTGGGGGTAAACCCAAACTCCCGACACAGAGCAGTGAGCGTAGCCCTTAGGTCACTTGGTTCCGGTGGTGCTATCAGATCTAGCTCTCTGAGTTTATCAATAGAAATACGTTTTTGTTTTGCCAACTCGTGGGTTTCATGTACAACCAATACAGGCTTTATCCTACGTATGACACTTCCCCAAAGGTCATCGGGTAACTCCGACATAACGGTCACCCCGATGTGAGCCGATCCAGAGCGGAGGTGTTGCAGGGTCTCATCTCGATTGGTGGTCAGCAGTTTCAGCTTGCAACGGCCTACGTGATTAAACGATTTTAGTGCCCTTCCCAGCAGATAAAGATAGCTTCCCTGCCCTGCAGCCAAGATGATTTCCGGCGCCGGTATACTCAGATCCAGTCGCCGTTTAAAACGGTTTACTCTTTCAGAAATTTCTCTCGCGAAAACTGCAACCTCCTCTCCACTCCCGGTCAATCGAATATTACGGCCATCTTTAATGTAAAGCTTAAGTCTAAGGTGGTCTGACAGATTTTGTATTTGGCGAAAGAAGGCGGGTTGGCTGATGTGACGTATTTCAGCTGCCCGAGTAAAGCTCATCTCCTCAGAGAAAACGCGAAATGACTCTAACCATTCGAATTTCAAAGAAAAATCACTCTATGCAAAAAAAGTATAGACAATATATTAATACTAGTTAATTTAGATAGTCAATTCTTCGATCATTGGTAATCAGTGAACACAAACTCAGACCAATCGAGGAGAATCTGAAATGCGATTAGGAATAGATTTTGGAAAGGTCATCATAGGACCGGTCATAAACGGTAAAGCCGATACCTCATTCCTGGGCAACACCTTCAAGAAGGCTATGGCTACTCCCCCAAGTAGTGACGCTTTTGAGTCTGTTTCCGAACTAGTAGAGTATTTCTCTGGAAATACATGGATCGTCTCTAAATGCGGTCCTTCGGTACAGCAAAAGACCAAAGCCTGGCTAAAACACTGGGACTTTTATGGCGAAACAGGCCTGAAAAAAGGCAACCTTCGATTTTGCCTGGAGAGGCATCAAAAAGCCGGTATCTGCAAACAGTTATGTATTACCCATTTCATTGATGACCGTCTCGACGTGCTAGAGCCAATGAAAGGGATTGTTGAGAACCTATACTTGTTTGGAGAGCAAACTTGCCATATACCAAACTGGGTTATCCATGTGCCTGATTGGACGAGTACTGTAAATACTATTAAGGCGCAATACAGTTGTTCTGATTGAAGAAATAGGGTCAGAGAAGAGGTGCTATTTGTTACAAAAAGAGCCAGAGCAGGATGAACCCGGGGACCGCTAGGACCGCATAGAGGGAGCTCTGTTTCATAGGTGCAAGATCGCAACCGGGCGGTAGTGCCCGGTTCGGTTCCCATTCACTGTCACATGCGTCCGGTTCAACGCTGGTAGAGGGCTTCAAGCTGCGCCTCGCCGATCTTATGGGTGTTGATCATGAAACCCACTTCGGTTCCCATTCACTGTCACATGCGTCCGGTTCAACGCTGGTAGAGGGCTTCAAGCTGCGCCTCGCCGATCTTATGGGTGTTGATCATGAAACCCACCAATGCATCGGAACTGTTGGGGTCGATTTCGAGGTGATCCACATCGAGGGCGAAGACCCTGAACTGATAGCGGTGTGCTTTGTCACCTTTTGGCGGGCAGGCACCACCGAAACCCGTGGTGCCGTAGTCGGTGCGATGCTGCACCATGCCGGTCGGTGCCAGCTGCGCTGCTGGATTGCCCGCGTTGCTGGGCAGTTCTCGCACGTCGGCTGGTATGTTGTAGGCGACCCAGTGCCACCAGCCGCTGCCAGTGGGTGCGTCGGGATCGTAGACGGTGACGGCGAAGCTCTTGGTGCCTTTGGGTACGTCGCGCCAGGCGAGTTGCGGAGAGATATTGCCCCCGTCGCAACCGAAGCCCTTGAACTCCTGGGCCTTGGGCATCGGTTTGCCGGTCTGGATATCGCTGCTGACGAGTTCGAAACCCTGCGCCACGGGGGCGAAGGCGATCGCCGCTGCAAAGAGGTATTTGGCTGAATGCATGATGATCTCCTGATTTTGTATTGTCTGCGGTGCAAATGGTCACAAGGAGCTGGATCGATGTCAGCAACCCTGGCCCGATACAGGATAGAGATCTCGCTGGCGCCGTTTCGCTCCAATCGCTCGACTATTGTCCGCCATCGCTCTCCCGTGTCCGCTTCAGCTCGATGGGCGAAAGACCGAAGCGCCGCTTGAAACGCTCGCTGAAGCGGGAGTGTGAGCTATAGCCGACCGCCTCGGCCACCTGCCCCACGGGCCAGAAGGTCTCCTGCAGCAGGCTGAGCGCGGCAATCATGCGGCTCTCTTCCAGTACCTGGCGAAAGCCGCTGGCTTCTTCTCTGAGACGGCGGCGCAGGGTTGACTCGCCAATGCCGAGACGGCGGCACACCTCGCCGGCGCTCCAGTCCCGCGCGGGATCGAGGGCGATCAGCTGGGCGACACGGTCGTGCCAGGTGGCGTCGCGATTTATCAGCAGATTGCCGGCGATACCGGCGCGCGCCAGAAGGAGCAGGATCTCGACCTGGCGGTGGCGGGCGAGGATCGGGTCGACCGGGTGCTGCAGGCACCAGTCGACCCATTGGGCCAGGGCGGCAACCATATCACCCGGTGCGGTCGAGCTCCAAAGCGCCTGGGTATGCTCGGGCAATTCGCGACCATAGCTGCGCCGGAACTGCTCAACGCTCTGTTCCGGAAAGGTTATGGCGAGCCCCAGATAGGCCTCCCCCCGATCTCCCGGATGGTTGCCGATTTCGACCGTGCAGCCGCCGGGTAGCAGCAGCAACTGCCCCGGCAGCACGGTAATGCTGCGTTCTCCCAGGACGATGCGCTTGTGGCCGCTCACCACCAGAACGGCGACGGGCTGGTGGATGGGGATGTTGCGCAGCGCCTGCGCCCGCCGGCAATGGAATATACCCACTCCCCCAAGGGGCGTACGCCGGGAATCGCTGGAGAGATGCTCGGTCAGGCGGTTGCGGATTTGCGCCAGCAGCGCAATCATGGCGGGTCGTACGGCCGAAGTGTCGGTGATCGCGCGCGGTCGCGCTGGATCCGGCCGCTCATTCAGGTCGTCTTGGGATGGGTCGTCCACCCGTATGTACTCAAACATACCCTCCATCGGTACTCCATGGGGTTGAAACAGGGAAACGGAGAGTAAAGCGCATTTATCGGATCGCGCCAAGCCGGATGCCGTTGCCAACAGATCTGTTGCCTGCTATGGGGGCCTCGTCTGATTCGGATTGGTTTGCATCGCTCTGGGTTTCAAAATTCTCCACACGGCACAGCAACAGAAGGACAGGTGGCCTGTTGCCTGAATTAAGCTGGAAGGTCAGGGACCCCGTGTGAGTGTTCGATTTCTTACTGTCTGGCAGCGCTGGGCCCATCCATTGAGCCCTGATCGAGGTATTGTTCACTCCACGCCATGACCTGCGCAAAGGGTCGTTCGGCCAGGGCACCGAAGAGACGATGTCCGCCCAGCCTGGCTCGGCTCAGCTTGGGGGAGGCGATGCCGCACAGGAAACGGCTCAGCACGCGGGGGGAGTCGAACAGATTGACGTTTTCGTCGACTAGCGTGGCGAGCGCGTTGGCCAGGGTGTCGGGAATAGGGGCAGGGGCATTTGATGCCCCTTGCGACGGAAAAGACTCACCCCGGCAGACAGTGCACTGACCGCAGGGTTGTTCCAGCCGTTCGCCGAAGTGTTGCGCCAGTGTGCTTTGGAGACACTCTTCCAGACTCGCCAGTTCCAGTACCTGACGCAGCCTACCCATCTCACCCGTTTCCCGTTGCATCATGCGTTGATGCAGCGAGGCAGCGAGGTGATCCAGGTTCTCAGGTACGCACAGGCATCGATAGCGATGACGAACCCCACTGACCTGCAGTTCCAGCATCGCCTGATCGCTCAGCCAGTCGAGCGCACGCACGATCCGTGCGCGGGGGTAGTCCAGGGTGGAGGCGGCGGCATCCAGGTCCAGGGAGAACCAGGTGCGGCCCTTTTTTACTTGCTTGAAGAGGGCTTCGAGAAACTCTCGGCGTTCACCCTCGAACTGTCCCAGTATCTCCCCCGAAGGCTTGAGGGGTTTGAACTTGTAGAGACTGTAGAAGGGCGTACCCCCCTCCAACAGCCCATCCAGCTCCAGATAGGTGAGCAGGGTGCGCAGTACCAGCGGGCGAATGTCGTGGCGGGCCGAGGTTTCGTAGAGTGAGATATCGAACTCGGTATCTCCTCCGAACAGCTCGTGAACCAGGCCGCGAAGCGCGGGCTCGTCCGGTGTGTCGCCGTAGATGAAGTTTTCCAGTACCCGCAGATCGTCGGGGCAGAACAGCAGATGGCAGATCGATGTTTCCCCGTCACGACCCGCGCGGCCGATCTCCTGGGCGTAGTTCTCCAGGCTCTTGGGCGGATTGTAGTGATAGACATAGCGGATATTCGCTTTGTCCACGCCCATGCCGAAGGCGATGGTGGCCACTACCAGCGCCTGGTCGGATGCCATGAACCACTCCTGCACCTGGGCTCTATCATCGTCTCGCATACCGGCGTGATAAGCACGTGCCGCCCAGCCCGCATCGGCCAGGTACTGGGCCAGGGTCTCGGCGGTCTTCTGCAAGGTGACGTAGACAATGGTGGGGCCGGGAGCCCGGGTGGAGAGGGCATCAAGCAGGGCCGGGTCCCGTTCCCTGTCAGAGACGGGGGTGCAGCGCAGCTCCAGGTTGGGTCGATAAAAGCCGGTGCGTATGGCGCACGCCTCATCGATCTCGAAGATCCGGCAGATATCCTCCAGCACCCGTGGCGTGGCGGTGGCGGTCAGTGCGAGGATGCGCTCGGCGCCGATCTG
>JARRNW010000458.1:0-6607 GCA_037384565.1 Candidatus Thiodiazotropha sp. | reverse complement strand
GCCGCCACGGAAGACATCGCTTCCACCGCGGGGGTAAGTTTTTCCATCAACCACATCGCCGCGGTCATCATTCCTGCCCTGTTCGGGGTTGTGTGGCTCGCTTCCCCCGCCTGGGTCTTCTACGCGGGTGTCGTGATGGTCAGCATATCCTTCGCTCTGGCGCTGCTGATACCCGAATCCCCCCGGCAGGGCATGGAAAGCCGCCGGATATTCTCCATCCCGGGGGATGAGTCCGCCTGAGTGGAAACCGTATCAAACCCGGTCTCGGCCGGGGCCGTGTCGGACTTTCTTACAGACGAACCTGCCAGCATCCCGCCGCTCCAATCCCCCTGAAATAAAAAACCTTACGCAACCAGGGATTAAATCCAGATTCCCTAATTTCCCATAAATTGGCGCGTGTTTTGCTACAATTCCACCGAAGACACAAGAGCAACTGATAGCTCGGCCGCGGTCCGGATCTCGGCGATGACATTGGCTCCTCACGGCGCGGTTTTCATAATGGATTAGGGAAAGTATATGAAGAAGTCACTGGCATTCCGGGTTTATTGGATCTGTTGGATAGTCTGCGCGGTTGTTATCGGGATTTCCCTGGCAACGAGCGCCGTTGCCGCCGAACCCCTCCTCCCCCTACCCGGACTCACAGGCTCTGGCGAAGTCTTTACTCCAGGAAAAGCCTTGGATGTAATCGAGAGTAGGCTCCCGATGACCGGGAACGCCTATCGCGCCGGAATGGTTGAACGCTTCAATTCCCTCACCTCTGAGCAATCGTGGATTCAACAACCGAACCTACAAAGGACACCCGAGCCCAGGATCTCCTTACTGGCTACTGATCCGGAGACTGTCACATGCCTCACATCCGGCATCGTCAGTCAGGTATCCTTACACCCTACTTCCCCTGTTCTGAAACAGGTCGAGCAGCAGACAGCCCCCATGAGCGAGGTACCCCTCCCCGCCGCAATCTGGCTTTTCGCCAGCGCCCTGACCGGTTATGTGGCGTTTTCCTCCCGACGTAATATCTGACCCACTGGCGCCTCCGCGGTCGATCGAGTCCCGGCGTAGTGCGCCTAGCACCAAGCCCCTTAACGTCACGCTGATCGATTCACTTTATACGTTACACCACACTAGTGCATTTTCGAGCATTATCGAATAACCTTTGTGCTCTTTTGCTGGCCGGGTGTTGGTTAGCGTTGACGCGACCAGTCCCGGCAAATGTGGTCTGATGAAGATTAAAGTCAGTGAACTAATCGTCGGTTTTTTAAAGCATCTGGGCGTTGACGTAATCTATGGAATGCCTGGCGCGCATATCCTGCCGGTCTATGACGCGCTCTACGATTCGGGAATTCGTGCAGTACTGGCCAAGCATGAACAGGGCGCCGCCTTCATGGCCGGGGGATACGCCCGGGCAACCGGTCGAATCAGCGCATGCATCGCCACGGCCGGCCCAGGCGCCACCAACCTGATCACAGGCGTAGCAAACGCGTTCGCGGACAACCAGCCAGTACTGATCATCACCGGTGAAACACCCACTTACCTGTTTGGCAAAGGGGGGCTTCAGGAGAGTTCCGGTGAAGGCGGCAGTTTCGATCAGGTCGCCCTTTTCGCCCCCATCACCCGCTACTGCAAATCGATTCAACGCACCGACTATCTGGGACAGGTATTGCTCCAGGCAGCCAAGGCCCTGCGCGCTACCAACCCGGGGCCGGTACTGTTGAGCATCCCCTTCAATGTACAGAACGAATGGGTCGAGTCTGATCTGCTCAAGCGGTTTGCCCCGCCGGCTCCCGCTGTGGATCACCGGCATTCTCAACAGCTCTTGAATCGATTTATCGAGTTGCTGGACCAGGCCAACCATCCGGTCATCGTAGCCGGTTACGGCGCCATTCGCTCAGGCGCACGGCAGCCCCTCACGGAACTCAGCAACCTGTTGCGCATACCCGTGGCTTCCAGCCTAAAAGGCAAGGGAGTGATCAATGAACAGTCGGAACTCTCCCTGGGCAGCCTGGGTGTCACCTCGAGCGGCATCGCCTATCAGTACATCGTTGAAAATGCCGACCTACTGATCATCCTCGGCGCCAGTTTCAATGAACGGACCAGCTATCTCTGGGACCCGACGCTGCTCGAAGATCGCCGGATTATTCAGATCGACAGTGACCCGCATCAACTGGGCAAGGTCTTGCGCACCGATCTGGAGATCTGCGATGACATCCATGCGGTCCTCACCGGACTGATCGATACCCTGCAACAACGTAATGCCAAGGTGCAGGACAGCCCCCCGGCCATTGCGGCCATCGAACAGATGAAATCCGAGTTGAAGGGTGACTACACGATGTTCCGCTCCGGGTTTTCTCTGGTTGAGCATTTCTTCAGCCGGCTGGGCAGACATTTCACCGGGGAGATCCGGGTGTTCGATGACAACATGATCTTCGCGCAGAATTTCTACGACGTACCCGCCAACCACCACTATTTCCCGAACTCAGGAATCTCGTCCCTGGGACATGCCCTGCCCGCCGCGCTCGGCGCCCAATTCGGTGCGCCACTTCCCAGTTTCGCCGTTCTGGGTGACGGTGGTTTCCAAATGTGCTGCATGGAACTGATGACTGCGGTCAATTACGCTAAACCCATGAACGTGGTGGTTTTCAACAATGGCACGATGGGGCTGATCCGTAAGAACCAGCACCAGCTCTACGGTCAGCGTTACCTCAATTGTGACTTCGTGAACCCGGATTTCGCCCGGCTCGCGGAATCCTTTGGCATCCAGTACAAGGCGGTTTCCGACCAACACGACCTGGACGATCTGTTCGATCACTATGACCTGGAAAACGGGCTCAACCTGATCGACATCGCCCTGGATAAAAACGCCTTCCCGAACTACTCTTCAAAACGCTGACGTGAGCCAAATCGATACCCGTGTTCTGACCGCGTTCCTCACGGCACATCAGGAACATGCCGAGATCTCATCTCTGGCGGAGGACCTCAATCGTTTCTTGACGCAGGGCGATATACCTACCCCTGCCAAGGCCTGGATGGCGCTCTATGACAGCGCCACGGAGCTTCTGGAGGCCTGGATGTGGCAGGAGGATTTTCCTCCTGAACGACTCGACACCCAGCGGCGTCTGTTCCAAGAGATGGAAGCCGGGTTGGTTCATTTCGACTCAGTACCGCGCCATGCCTTTACCCTGGTGATCCCGGTCGCCGACCGCCCGCAACAGCTGCAGCACGTCCTGACCTCACTATTATCCCTCAGCCGGCGCTTTGCCTATGCTGGGCCGGACGTGATGACTGCGAAAAAGCTGGCGTTCACCCACAAAGGCGCCTCCATCACCCGTAACCTCTGTTATCTGAAACTCAGTGACTGGCTGTGCGAATCCCCAAACCGGCTCATCTGGTTCTGCGACAGTGATCAGGCCTTCTGCATCCCCCGCCGTGGTGACGGAGAGGATTGCTACCCGATCCATTTTTTCCATCAGATCGACCGTATCTTCCGCGAACGGAAAACCGCGGTACTGACCGGCAAGGTCGTGGGCGATCCCCCCGTATCCCCCTCGGTGATGGGTGGCAATTTCCTGGATGACGTGACGGCCTTTCTCAGCCAGATTGCGGAACAAAAACCCGAGGCGGCCTGCCAGTTCCATCACTCAGAGCTCGTTCAGGTGCAGGATGCCGCCTACCATGACATGGCGGATCTGTTCGGATTTCAACAACCGCGACAGGCCTTTCGCTACGCCTGCACCCTGCAGGGTCCCCACGACAACCGAACCTGCCTGATGGACTTCGTCGGGAAGCTGCCCGGTTTTTTCGACGGAGTGCATCCCACCCGGCAGAGCCACTATGCCCACGAGCCGTTGATGCCGGGGATCAAATCAGCACGCACGGTCTACACCGGCAATTATGTAATCAATGCCCGCGCCCTGGAGTACTTCATCCCCTTCGCCACCCTGGGGCTGCGTATGGCCGGTCCGGTGCTGGGGCGAATCCTGCAGGCGGAACTCGGGGCGCAGTTCGTCTCCGCCAATCTTCCATTGCTGCATCGACGCGCCCTGGCCGAGCAGGGACGGGCGGAATTTCGCAGCGGCATCGAGCAGCGGGCGCAGCGTATCGACCTGAGCGGGGAGTTCATTCGCCAATACTATGGTGATGTCATGCTGTTCACCATTCAGACCCTGGTGCAGAACGGCTATCCAAACAAGCCGATCGCCGATGCCGAAATCGAAGCGGAGCTGCAACGAACCGAGACATCCATGCACGCCAAGTACACGACCAAACAGCAACAGATCACGCGTCGGATCGAAGACCTGCAAGCCTGGCTCGACACCCACCGGGAGAATCCCATGATCGCTCCGGCAGGAGACAGTCTGCAGGCCTTGATCGATGATATGCGGCATAATTTCGGCACCGGCGCCACCGCCTATCAGCATCTGGATGAGGACCAGCAGCGTGTACGAACGTTACAAACCCTCCTGACTGCGATTCGCGAATATGTCCGGGACCGCTCTCTGTGGAACAGCCTGCTGAAGCAGACCGGGAAGTGCCACAAAGGATGAACATCTTCGTACTTAATTCCGGGCGATGCGGATCGACGACCTTTATCCGTGCCTGTAGCCACATCACGAATTACACATCGGCCCATGAGTCGAGAACCCGTCTGGTCGGCGCAGACCGCTTCGCCTACCCACCCAACCATATCGAAGCCGACAACCGCCTGAGCTGGCAGCTCGGACGTCTGCAGCGGCACTACCCGAATGAGGTCTGCTATGTGCATCTGACCCGTGAGATCGAAGCCTGTACCACAAGCTTCGTCAAACGGGCCCATTTCGGCATCATCAAGGCCTACCGGGAAGGTATCCTGATGGGCGCATCGAACCCCTCTGACGAAGTACTTGCGGCGGATTACCTGGACACTGTGGAGAGCAACATTGCGCTGTTTTTAAGCAACAAGCCGCGTGTATACCAGGTACGCCTGGAACAGGCGGAAACGGATTTCAAGCGTTTCTGGAAAGGCATCGGAGCCCAGGGGGATCTCAGTGCCGCGCTCGCGGAATGGAGGATTCGTCACAACGCCTCATGAGAACGGGGCTCTCTGTCGAAGGCCTTGTCCAGGGTCAGTTGGGAGCAGCCACGTTGGGTTTCATGGAATCGATGGTTCAGTCCGGGATAACCGGCCAACCACATCGCCACGATCTCGCGTTCGTCCGGCCTCGCTGCGTCGTCCAGGAAAATATGACATCCGGGGGCGAGATACGGATAACAGACCGGCATGACCGGGTATCGGGCATTCTTGCCGGAAAAACCCGAGGGTCCGTCGATCACCAGCATGTCGATCGAATCATCCGGCAGGGAACCGGTGTTATACCAGGCATAGGTCACGCCATCGTAAAGCGCCGAACACAACGGGGAGTGAAGCACGTCTGCGTAGGCATCCAGACCGTATCGCGTGATGTATTGTCGAGTCCTTTCCGCATAGGGCTCACCATCTTCCAGGCTCAGCACACGGCCATGACCGTTGAGTTGGCAACAGCGGGCCAGCATCAGAGTCGTCAAGCCACTGCTGCACTCCAGAATCAAACTCGGCTTGTTTTCCAGGCAGGCGTCCACGATGAGTTGAATAAAATCCGCCTCCGCGCTCCATTTCGGGGTGTAGGGTAACCCCGCCAGTAAACCGAGCTGTTGTTGAAGCTCCTGGTACTCTGGGATAATGTGCTCGTCCACCTTATGTCACTCAGACCCAAAACAGGAAAAAAGCATACACCATATTCGGGATGGGGTGTTCATTTCGACGACCTCAAGCTGTAATTTACCGGGCCGATATCGCTTTCAGAATACTGACTTGATTACAGTGTGTTTCATTAAACTATGCGGCAGGAGCAAATCCGATACAATGTACGGCAATCCAAACCATGGCCCCAGGGTCAGTCAATCACTCTCAACCTATTGATATGTCAGATATAAACACGCTAGGACGACGCGCCGTACTGTCCTTGGTCATCCCGGCGTTCAACGAACAGGCCCACCTGGGCAATCTGTTTCAATCCATTCGTGAAAACTTAACAGATCTGGAATACGAGATCATCGTGGTGGACAACGGCTCCACTGACGAAACCCCTGAGCTGGTCCGTCAAGCGGGGGTCGAACTTCTGCAGATTCCCAAAAGCAGCATTTCCCGGGCCCGCAATCTGGGTAAGGCGCGAGCCACCGCCGAGGTGATTGCGTTCCTGGATGCGGATGTCCGGGTCACCCGAATCTGGGCGACCACCCTGAAACGCCGCCTCGCGGAAATCCGTGACGAGTATCTGATCACCGGCGCACGCTATCTGATTCCACATCCGCCCAGTAGTCTGGAAAAGTACTGGTTCGGCCCACTCTCGGAGAAGGATGTGACCTACATCAACGGCGGTAACCTGATCATGAGCAAGGCCAGCTTCGATAAAATCGGCGGTTTCGACGAGGAACTGAGTACCGGCGAGGATTTTGAACTCTGCATGCGCGCCAAGGCCCGTGGTGCCCGCATTGTGATCGACCGGGATCTGCAAACCATTCATGACGGTTTTCCGAAAAACCTGATGCAGTTCTGCAAGCGGGAGATATGGCACGGCGTGGGGGACTTTCAGGG
>JARRNW010000457.1:0-3422 GCA_037384565.1 Candidatus Thiodiazotropha sp. | reverse complement strand
TAATTCAATAGGTTAGCGTAATTTGCCGGCAGTTTTCGACGCACAATCAAACTTCGACAACTACAAAAACCTGACCTATTCCACATTTTTAATAGGAACAAGTCAGGTTTTCTTGTATCCGCATGCCGCCTACACCCCACTGTAATTCGAAAATGTGACGAACTTCTACCGAGTATTCTGGCGATTACCGCTCGAAATGTTTGATATTTCCTCTCTTGGCATACTTTTCGTGATAGATCACATAGCGGTTGATATCGTTTTCAGACAGCTCCCTGATCAGCTCGCTGTTTTTATCCAGCTTGTGATCCAAACGCTTATACTCGTGCCCGGAAATCCGTCCGTCTCTTTCATACCGCTGAGACAGACGATGAATCTTTCTCAATTGCGTCAATACCCGATTGCGTTCACCAGGACTCAGTCGATGCCTTTCGGAACCCCGTTCAATTCTCTCGTACTGGTGATCAATCCGGTTTTCGATGCGTGCCTCCCGACTCAATTCCTGGTGTTCAGACCTATCATGGTAGCCCGCCATGACAGGGGAAGACATCATCAGGACCAAGGCGCCCATCATCAGGTTTTTATGTGATCTTTTCATTGCTCCTTCTCCAAAGGTTTGCTGTTTATCTATTTGACGATTTCAGAATACTCCAGCGATACTGAACGGAACCTGAACAATTATTGGGTTGCCGGGTTAATAGTGGCGGATTTCAATGCCGGACGCACGCAGTGCCTTTGTCGAATTTCAACCGCCTGCTGAACCCCGTGCCACGCTATAATCGAACTCTGTCCTACAACAAGACATTCGACGGATAAACATGAAGTACAAACAGCTTTGGTTAGTTGGCGCCTGTCTGATCGGTTCACACCCGCAGGCCTATGCCGAAACCCGCTACGTGACGGATGAACTACAACTGGCTCTGTATGAACAGATCGATTCGAAGGGGAAACTGCTAGAACGCCTGGGCAGTGGAACAGAACTGGAACTCCTCGAAGAGAGCGGCCTCTTCGCCCGGGTCCGCACGCTTGATGGGGTGGAAGGCTGGACCAAGGCAGGATTCCTGATCAAGGAAAAACCGGCCCGCGCTCAATTGGAAGACATGAAAACCGAGAATCAGAAACTCCAGGCTGACCTGGAGTCCCTGCGCAGGAAGTTGTCTGACACAGAGACACAACTCGCGGAAATTCAAACGTCAGAAGAACCCGTGGGCACCGAAGCGCCGGAGGAAGCCGACCGCGTCGAGCAAGTTGTGGCCGCCCTGGATCGGGTTCAGCAAGAGAATGAGAGCTATCGGGAGCTACTCTCAGGTAAGGAACGGATCATACCCCTGAACTGGGGGCTGATCGGAGCGGGACTCACCTTTGTACTAGGCCTGTTCGCGGGCTTTCGTCTATTCGACCACCTGAGCCGAAAACGTCACGGTGGGATACGTATCTACTGAGTTATGATCGGGTCAGCGGACCGGTCCGGAATACGTCAGGACTCGATCGCGTATTTCTTCATCCGATAAAGCAGCGTATCTCGGGTAAGCCCCAGCAGACGTGCGGCCTTGCTGCGGTTGCCCAGGGTTTTCATCAATGCCTGTTGGATCAGATTGGCTTCCAACTGATCCATGCTGATGCCTTGATCGGGTAATACGAACTGCCCGTCGCCCAGGGACGCTTTCTGCCTGGGAAGGGCACGGAACTCGCTGGGCAGATTCTCAATCTCGATGCGTTTGCCAGAAAACAGGATCAGCATCCGTTCCGCCAGGTTTTTCAGCTCCCGGACGTTACCCGGCCAAGCATAGCTATTGAGCAACTTGAGTACCGTTTTGCTATAAACCGGAGGACACAGCTTGTAACTCGCGGAAAGCTGGCTGGTCAAACCATTGAGGAGCAGCTCCACGTCGCCATTGCGTTCTCGCAACGGGGGCAACTCCAGGGGCACGACGTTCAGTCGATAGTAGAGATCGCTGCGAAAAGACCCATCATCCAATGACAACGCCAAATCCCGGTTAGTGGCGGCAATGACCCGTACATCCATCTTCTGGCTGCGGGCATGCCCAACAGTCTGACACTCTCCGGTTTCCAGAAATCGTAACAGTTTGGCTTGAACCGGAATGGGCAACTCTCCGATCTCATCCAGAAACAGCGTACCTCCGTGGGCCGCTTGTACCTTGCCGAGATTATCCGCGGTGGCCCCGGTAAACGAACCCTTCCGATGACCGAACAATTCGCTTTCCGCCAGTTGCGTGGGCAGTGCTGCACAGTTGACCGTTATGAAGGGTTTCTGGTGACGATGGCTGTTCTCATGGATCGCCTGGGCCAGCAGCTCTTTTCCGGTACCGCTCTCACCGGTCACGAGCACGGTCGCATCGGTGGCGGAAACAATGCGCATGGCGCGGATCAATGTCTGAAATTCCGGGGCTTTTCCTAACATAACCATCTCCACTGAAACAGATGGCTATTGTAGAACAGAACAGTGTCCGGAGAAAACAGCTGACTGAATCGCTCACCCGAATATTCAGTGAAATACTTCTTTGACGATTTCAAGAAAGCGTTTTGCCTGTGGTGACAAGAACTTACCCCTACGCAAAACAATACCGTAACTGCGATCGGGGAAGTACTCACCCAGAGGGATCGTCGCTATCTGCTCTTCACCGGTCAGACAGACGTCCGTTACGATGGAGATCCCCAAGCCGATCTCCACATATTTTTTGATGACTTCCCACCCCCCGGCCTCAAGGGTAACGTTGTAATTTGCATTGTGCTGCTTGAACACCAGATCCACCATCCGCCAGGTACTTAGATGGTGAGGTGGCAGAATCAGGCCGTAGGGGCTGATATCGTGCAGACGGATATCCTTTTTCTTGGACAGTGGATGATTGAGCGGGGTAATCAGCACCGGGGCATAATTCACCACCGGCTGGTAGGTGACATCATCCGGTATTTCCAGCATCGAGCCGATAGCCATATCGGTCTCATCCGCTCGCAGCATGGCCATGCCGTCCCGGCCGGTCACATTGTGCAGTTTCACCCGAATGCCGGGGTAGCGTTCCGCAAACAGACGGATGGGTTCGGGAAGTATGTACAGAATGGTGGACTCCCCGGCAGCGATGTTCAATTCACCGCTTTCGAGTTTGCCGCAGGATGCCAGGAAGGTTTCCTGCAGCTTATCCATACCCTCCACCAGGGGTTGAGAGAGCTTATAGAGCGTCTCACCCTCTGGCGTCAGTTTGATCTTGGGTCCCCGCCGCTCAAATAGAACCGTCTCGAGCTCCCGTTCGAGGGCCTGTATCTGCAAAGAGACGGTGGGTTGACTCAGGTAGAGTCGTTCTGCCGCCTCACTGATCGAACCGGTCTGCGCCGCATGGCAGAAGGCCCGCAACTGCTTCAGACGATTCTGCTTATAGTGGATTTGTGGCGTGCCGGCCATTCGTAAC
>JARRNW010000456.1:0-3791 GCA_037384565.1 Candidatus Thiodiazotropha sp. | reverse complement strand
AAGTCCGACTGGTCCTTGTTTGTGCGGGTGGACAACCTGCTGGATGATGACTACTACAACACGGCCCGGGGTGGCACCGGTGATGCAAAAACGCTGGACAGCGATGGTGACGGCGTCTATGACGCCTATGATGGGGTGTATGATGAGAACGATGTCTCCATCGTGGTCAATCAGGGACGTACCATCACCGCAGGATTGAGCGTCAACTTCTGAGCCTTTGATCTGCGCAACTCCGTGCCCCCGACCAACCTTCTTCGGATGGCCGGGGCGCGGATTTGTTTTCCGTTACTGGATTCGGGGCACCGTGCGGATAGTGCACTAGCCCGTGCGGACTCCGCTTTATATGAAGCGAAACATGCGGGCAAGTACACTAGCCAACGGGGGGCATCAGGCTCTCAGCATCGCTTCGGCATGGGCGATCTTCTCTTCCGCCTTGTCGAGAATCTTGAGACTGAGCTTAGGAGAGAGTTCACCCAGATTGAGTTTGTGCAGTGCGGGAACCTGATCGAGGGTCGGCAGGCTTCCCATCTGAGGCGTACCGATATAAGCGTGCAGCTGGGCGACGATTACCAGGTCGGCATAATCGGCGTCGCCGTCATGCTCCCGTAACCAGTTTTCCGCCTCCTGGGTCACAATGATCAGATCTTCGATAAAGCCCCAGTCGCGCAGGATCACACTGCCGATGCGCCCGCGCATGTCGTCCATGACCTGTTGCAGTTTTTCATCGTTGTTCGCCACCTCCGGGAATCGCTCCGCGTAGCTGAGAATGGCCACATTACCGATATCGTGGAGCAGTCCGGCCAGCAGGGCGTGTTCCGCATTGAATTTCTGCGAGATCTTGGCCATGACATAGCACAGGGCGCTGACCTTGACGCTGTGTTGCAACAGATGTTGCATCTGCTGTTTGAGTACCTGAGAGCGGGTTGTGAACAGTTCACGCAGGGCGAAGGTCAATACCAGTTTGTGGGTGGTATCGGCCCCCAGCCGGACAATCGCGGCGGGACAGGAATCAACGGGTGTCACACCGGCGTAGAGGGGGCTATTGGCGGCGCGGATCAGTTTCGTGGTGATCGCCGGATCGGTCTGCACGATATTCGCCAGAGTACGGGCGTTGGTGGTTTCATCGCGCATGGCGCGTCCCACCCGGACCGCTACATCCGGCAGGCTGGGCAGCACCAGACAGTCATTGTTGAGATCCGTGATCAATGCCTCGGTCAGGCTATTCTCCGCGACATTCTTGTCGAATCGTTGCGTTTCGAGATCTAGATCCAGTTCGGTGGCCTGGATGCCTTCCTCCTGGCTGAGCAGGCCGTTCAACAAGGCGTTGTCGATCATCAGGTAGTCGACTGGGGTGAGGCAATCGACGTCATAGCGTCGTGGAATCAGGTTGGCGATGGCGTTGCGTGCCTGGTGCGACTGCTCGTCGATCTCACTCACCCGGCCATCGCTGGATTGCAGACGCAGGCGGCCTTTCAGGAGAAACAGACTGAACGCGGTATTGTCGCCCTGTTTCAGGATGGTCAGTCCTCGACCAGCGGAGTAGATTTTGAGTGAACGGGCTAATAACTCCAGCTGAACATCGCTGAGGGGTTGGAGGGGTTCGAATTGTTTCAGCAGTTCGGGTGTCGGGTGTGTCATGGTATCCAGTGGTTCCCTTATTCTTCTGAGATCAGCAGCCGCACTTGCTGGGACGTTGCTGATGCAGCTCGAGTGTCCCGGTGAGTTGATCAATACGAGTCAGCCGGTGCCGTTCGAGGTAGTTCAGAATTCCTTCGTTGATGGATTTGCAGATAAGGGGATTGTAGAACAGGGCCGTGCCGACGCCCACGGCACTGGCGCCGGCGATGATGAATTCCAGGGCATCCTCGGCCGAGGTGATGCCTCCTTGACCGATGATCGGTATCTGGTGGTGCTTGCAGACCTGATATACCTGATGCACCTTGAGCAGGGCCACGGGTTTGATGGCGGGTCCGGAGAGACCGCCCTGATTGTTGCCGATGACCGGTTGGCGGCTCTCGATATCAATCGCCATACCCATTAGGGTGTTGATCACAGAAAAGGCGTCTGTGCCCGCCTCGATACACCCCCGGGCGTTACCGGCGATATCGGTCTGGTTGGGTGACAGCTTGGTGATCAGAGGCTTTCGGGTTGCTTTGCGGCACACCTCGACCACCCGCGCGGACATGGTGGGGTCGTTGCCGAAGGCCACTCCGCCCTCCTTGACGTTAGGGCAGGAGATGTTGATCTCAATGGCGTCGATGGGCGAATCATCGAAGCGCCGGGTGACCGCCTCGTATTCCTCGATGCTGGAGCCCGAAACATTGGCGATAAAGCGGGTTTCAGTGAAGTCCAGGCTGGGCAGGATGTTGCTGATCACATGCTCCACACCGGGATTCTGCAAGCCAATAGCGTTGAGCATGCCCTGAGGGGTCTCATAGATCCGATGGGGTGGGTTGCCGAGACGGGGTTGCAGGGTGGTGCCCTTCAGACAGATGCCCCCCACATCCAGATTGCTAAAGCCATTGACCCTTGTGTACTCTTCCCCGAAGCCGACGCAACCGGACAACAGCACAATGGGAGTATTGAATGATATGCCGCAGAATTCGGTTTTCAAGGTCGCGGGGCTGTTTCTGCTCATGAATCTGTTCTTATGCTCAGTTAGTTGATGGAATGTTTCACGTCGTACTCTTCGAGCCCGAAATCCCGCCGAATACAGGAAATATCATACGCCTGTGTGCCAATAGTGGCAGCAAATTGCACTTGATTCACCCCCTGGGTTTCGAATTGGATGACAAACGGCTGAGGCGTGCCGGTCTCGACTACCGGGAGTGGGCGGATGTTGAGGAGTACGATTCCCTGGATGGGTTTCTGATACAGGTGAAACCTACCCGGCTGTACGCCTGTTCCACCAAGGGCCGAAAGAACTATACCGAGGTGGCCTATCAGCCTGGAGATGCCCTGCTATTTGGCCCTGAAAGCCGGGGATTGCCGGCTGCGGTATTGGATTCACTCTCCCCCGAACAGTGTATCCGGGTGCCCATGTTGGCCCAGAGCCGCAGCCTGAACCTGTCGAATTCGGTGGCGGTGATCCTGTTCGAAGCCTGGCGTCAGTGGGAGTTTCGCGGCGGGATTTGACCGTTTAAATAACAAAACTGCGTACTCAATCATAGTTCTTCTACGAGACAGAGGAATTGTGTTCTTGCCTTTCCTCTGTCTGATGAGTGATTCTTGGACATCTCTTCCAAGGTTTCTTTGCAAACGGAGCAGGCAAGATGACCCATGGAGAAGTGTACTTCGTTGCACCGGTCGGGGTGGATGACCACGCCGGCTGCGGACCCATTACCTGGGCGGGCCAGTATCCCAGGCCGTTATTCTGTGCGCCACGATGACGATCGCACAAGCACAACGGCAACTGCGTATCGAAACCCCCTTGGGGCAGGATCGCTTGCTGCTCTACCAACTCAGTGCGCAAGAAGCTTTAAGCCAGCTGTTTGAGTATCAGGCGGAGCTGCTGAGCGAAGAGGATGCCATCCCCCTGGAATCTCTGCTGGGCAAGAAGGTGGATATCGAACTGGGTCTCACCCAGGGTGGAATACGGGTTTTCAACGCCTACGTCACGAGCTTCTCTCAGGTGGGGGTGCGCGGAGATCTGTTTCACTATCAGGCCATACTGAGACCCTGGCCCTGGTTCCTTACCCTAACCCGGGATTGTCGCATTTTTCAGAACCTCACGGTGCCCCAGATCCTATGTGAGATATTCGAAGAGAACGGATTCAGTGACTACGAACTCC
>JARRNW010000455.1:0-3426 GCA_037384565.1 Candidatus Thiodiazotropha sp. | reverse complement strand
GAAAAGGTGTTCTGGTAACGATTGAGGAGTTCGCCGCGGATCTGTTCAAGTTCTTCGGCGTCCGTTTGAGCGGCTTTAATGAGCAGGGCTTTGGTTGATGACAGGTTAAAGCGTTCTGCGTGAATTACCTCGAGCATGCGTTGGTAGCTGTCGAGAGCGCCGCTGAGGGCGGTCTGCTGCATGTGTGCGTACATGAGCAAATGGTTTTCGATATCGCGCCAGTAATTGAACAGAAGAATGGCGGCTTCAAGGCCAATGAGTAGGGACAGGGAGGCGAAGAACCGCAGTATCTTCAAAGCGCGCCCCTCTGTCCCGCAGGTGCCCTGAGCGGTGGGTGAATGGGATTTGGGAGCCGTGTTTGAGTTGTGACCGGCTTTGGTTCAGAAGCGGTATCATCCGGGCCAGTCTGCCGGACCGGTGTTGAAGTGTGTCCTGCACAAAGGTTCGTTGGCGTCATCAATGCGAGAGTCCCCTTCTCCATCTACTTGATCGACGGGTTTCGAATCTGCCGGATTCTAAACAAAATTCAAAATGTTCAAACCCGGTCCGCTTCAAATCGGACCGGGTCTATTTTAGCATGATGATGTTAAGCTGCTCCCGGGTGTCTGGCATTCAGTGCGAAAACGCCACGAAGTTGCAGGCAACCGCTCAAAACTGATCCTCGGCCACCCCGAAGCTGTCGGGAGAGGCCACCCCGTCGGTGTCGGAGAGACGGATCTTGAGTGACAGGTTGTTGCGGGAGTCCGCATTGGCCAGTGCCTCCTCAAGGGTGATCATGTTTTCTTTATAGAGTTTGTACAGGGATTGGTCGAAGGTCTGCATGCCGCGCTCAGTACCCTGTTCCATGACCTCCTTAATGGTGTGGATGTCACCTTTCTGAATCAGTTCGGAGATGTAGCTGGTGAGCAGCAGGATCTCGACCGCGGGTATCCGTTGACCGTTGATCCCCTTCACCAGTCGTTGCGATACAACGGCCTTGAGGTTCAGGGACAGGTCCATGTAGAGCTGCTGGTGGGCCGAGTCCGGGAAGAAGTTAATGATCCGGTCGAGGGCCTGGTTGGCATTGTTGGCATGCAGGGTCGAGAGGCACAGATGACCGGTTTCCGCATAGGCGATGGCGTGCTGCATGGTGTACATCTCGCGGATCTCACCGATCTGGATCACGTCCGGGGCCTCCCGCATCGCGTTTTTCAAGGCGTTTTCGTAGGAGATGGTGTCGAGTCCCACTTCCCGCTGGTCCACCACCGATTTCTTATGGGTGTAGAGGTATTCGATGGGGTCCTCAATGGTAAGGATGTGTCCGGTGCGGTTCTGGTTGCGGTGTTCGATCATCGAGGCCAGGGTGGTCGATTTACCCGAACCGGTGGCACCCACTACCAGGATCAGGCCCCGGGGTTCCATGATCAGCTCCTTGAGGATGACCGGTAGATTAAGTTTTTCCACCGGGGGAATCACCCCCTTGATGTAGCGGAGCACCATTGCCGCGTCGCCCCGCTGGCGGTAGACGTTGACGCGGAAACGCCCCAGGTTGCTGATCGAGATCGCCAGGTTGCACTCGAAGGTTGCTTCGTACTCTTTGATCTGGTCATCACTCATGATGCCATAGGCCAATTTGCGTACCTGACCCGTCTGAAGCGGTGATGTGCCGATCGGGCGGGTTTCGCCTTCAGCCTTCAAATGGGGTGCTGCACCGGTACTGAAAAACAGATCGGAGCCGTTTTTTTGCACCATGAGCTTGAGATAGGGCACGATATCCATCAATCATCTCCTCCCGGGTTTCGATTCTGGGCCGTATCACTGAATATTTGATTTCATCCCTCCCTATCGGCCGTTCTTTCCAAGAATGTAGTCGAAAAATAGGTTGGGGTGGCATCATGTGGCCCTGAGATACGGTAATATCCCATTGAAAGCTACCCTGCCCAACTGCGTGGAAGGTGATGGAGGGTGATTTTGTGACCGGTTTCATGTATTTTTTCGCCTTGTAATTCGCCAGGGAGCAGGCGCATACCTGGTTGATTACGAGTTAGCCAGTTACATGAAAGGAATTGATAATGAATCGTTTTAAAACCCTATTGCTCTCCCTATGCCTTCTCGGATCCGCCTTTGTCGAGGCGGCCACATCCCGCTATGAAGTGGACCTGCCCAATTCCTCCAGCCATTTTCAGTTTCCCGGTCTGGAGTTGAGCGAGGTTTCCAAAATCAAGTTGACGGTTAGCACTTCGTCTACGACACCCGGATATCAACTCGATCGTTTGGAGTTGGTGTTTCCACAGGCCGACAATCTGATCGCCAACAATTTCAAGCCGGACACGTATGGATCGGAATTTTATGCCACGGTGAATAACAGATGGGTGTTTCGCCGCTTGAACGTGGAGGTCCGGTTTCCAACCTCGAAACCCTCGGCCGGTGGTCGGATCGAAATATCCGTGTATGTGGCGACGTCCGACTCTTTCACAAGTACCCCCCAACCGCCTCAGGGTGAGTTGTTGGTGACCGCCGAGGGCATGCTGATGGATGTCACGCCTAATCCGGCGGCGGATACCCATTGGATGAAAGTGGATAATGAAGGCCTGAGCATGAAGCTCTTCCAACGTGCGGAAATCAATGAGTTTGGAGCCAATCCCGGTGAGGGTTTCAAACTGGCGCTGAATTGGATGGGGCATGGCGAGCGGACGGTATATCTGCCGACGCCTTTCGACAGGCGTGATTATGACCGGTTCAAGGCGGTTACCTTGATTGTCACCCCCGTCAGTACCCCGGAAGGCGATGAGTATCAACTCGAAATCGCCTATGAGGATGAAACAGGATACCGGCAGACCTACCCTGTTGATGCTCTTCGGCTGATCCTGGATCAGGCGTATCAGCTTTGATTGCTATTTAGTGACACAGTCTTACTCGGCACAGATTCTGTGCCGGGGCAGACTGGAAGACCCTCGGCGGATACTTTGGGCGGGGCGCCGAGGCCCCGTGAATGGCGACTTAGGCGACCATCTCCACCATTTCGAAATCCGCCTTGCCGGCGCCACATTCCGGACACTCCCAGTCGCTGGGAATATCGTCCCAGCGCGTACCCGGGGCGATACCCTCTTCGGGCAATCCCTCGGCTTCGTCATAAATGAAGCCGCACACAATACACTGAAACTTCTTCATGGCTCTCCCCACGCAATACTTGAGTGAATAGCTTGGTATTTTGTCAGGATAGACGGATATTCCCCCTGCTGCCACCCCAGAAAATTTAGGGAATCAAGTCCGGTATTTCGTGTGCGTGCTGTCCCGGTTTTCTCAATCGTACTCTGAGGCACGTCGTGCGTCGCCGCGTACCTTGTCTGCGGGATAACGGGATTCGTTGATTGCAACCTTGCGTTCCACCGCATCGATGAGGTCGATGTCCAGGCGTTCGGCGCAGCGGATCAGATAGATAAGTAT
>JARRNW010000454.1:0-3434 GCA_037384565.1 Candidatus Thiodiazotropha sp. | reverse complement strand
GAAATGTCGGCCGGTGCCACAGCTTCGGCCATACCCGACAGAACAACGCGGGTGACGCCACTCGCTGTATCGATGTTCAAGGCACCCGCCGCAGCGCCCTCGGACTGAGGTGCAAATACCACCTGGATCTCACAACTGGCGGCAGCTGCGACCTCTGTTCCGCAATCATTGGTTTGGCTGAAATCGCCTTCGATAGTGATCCCGTTGATGGCCAGTGGTACATCGTTGCTATTTTCGACCGTGACGGTGAGTGACTCGGAAGTGGCGCCTGTCTCTGTTTGAGGAAAGCTCAACTCGCTCGGAGTGATTGTCGCTACGACATCAACACCGGTCACAGCAAGCGGGATGGCCTCCTGTATTGTTCCGGTCTGGGTCGTTCCGTTAATTTGTAGCAAGCCGCTGGTATCGCCCGAAACACTCGGTGTGACATTGACTTGAATGGTGCACTGTTCACTGGCAGAAAGAGAACTTGGGCAATCATTTGTCTGTTCGAACGGGGCTGTTACCGTGATCTCGGTGATGCTGAGGGAAGCGTTACCGGAGTTAGTGAGTGCAACGGATATTGCCTGGCTCTGAGCGTTGACTGAAACCGCCCCGAAATCGATATTGGTTGTCGGTGTTGATAGTTCTCCACTTAAACCGACCCCCGAAAGGGAGACGCTAGAGTTAAATACTCTTGCGGCGGGCGGCAGCGACGGGGGGGACGGCGGCGGTGGGTCCAGTGAGGGGTCGTCGCCTGCGATGCTGAGGAGGCCGGTGCGGGAGCCAGAGGCTGAAGGCGAAAATCTCACATTAACGTTGCAACTGGCCCCTGGGCCGAGAGTAGCGGGACAGTTCGTGGTGTTACTGAAGTCACCGCTGCTGGTGATCGAGCTGAGGCTGACGCCAAGGTTGGGGTCGGTATTCGTCAGCGTGACGATTCTTGCGGTGCTGGTCGTGCCAACATCAACGTTACCAAAATCTATACTATTGGCTGAAAGGGTCAGGGTCGCGAACGCATTCACGGGTATCAACAGAAGAGATATGAAACTTAACCGGGTTGTCATGAAGGCGCACATCGAATGAAACATCGTTGATTTTCCTATCAATTAATCGTTGTTATTTCCCTGGAAAAAAATGCTCAATTACTATTAACCCGGCACCTAAATATGCCATGTTCAAGTGCCGGGTTAATAGCACAAAGGATTGTACAGGACGGAATCGTTTACCGTAAATCTGGCGCCATTATTAGCATCTGGAGTATTGAGAGTGTAATGCGCGTTTACAAACCACGCGCCCAGGCCGGCCGCAGGCCCGCGGTTTCCGGTGAAGCAATAGCCTGCCTCAGCGCCCTCAATAGCTTATCTTTATCACTCCCCAGAGTCCCCTTGAGCACCAACCAGTTTGAGGCGTGATCACTGCGAAACACGGTTCGCTCAAGCTCCAAAGCGTCAATGAAAGACGCCATTTCCCCCATGAGTTCCTGGACATCGAGTGGCTCCCACTCAGGAAACGCCGCCCTCAACCGGTCTTCGCCTGTGGGAAAGCTGACCACCAATGTAGACAGATACTCCGGTTGGGCGGCATTCATCAATCGGGCGGAGTTCAGAGCGTGTTGCCGTGATAGCAAGCGCCCTCCTAAACCGTTGAGGATCATTACCGACCGTTTGATTCCCGCTTGCCCCAGTTTATCCAACGCCTCAAGGGTGGTATCGAATGTTTCGCCCTTGCAAACCCGTCGCAACACCTCATCATCACCCGACTCAGCGCCCAGATAGACCATTGAAAGGCCCGCTTCCGCCAGCTCACGCAGATCCTCCACACCTTTACCCCGCAGGTTGCGCGGCAGACAGTAGCTCGACACGCGGCGAACCCCCGGCAGCTCCCGCCGGATAGCATCCAGGACCCGCATCAAACGCCGTTTGGACAGGACCAGGGCATCCCCATCGGCCAGGAAGATGCGTTTGATTTCACTGCCCCATAAATCGGCGCAGTGGTGAATACTCGCCAACACCTCCGCTTCGTTTCGAGGCCGGAAGCGCTTCTGCGGGGCCGTGTACATTTCGCAGAAGGTGCAGCGGTTCCAAGAACAGCCATCGGTCAGGGGAAGGATCAGGGACTGGGCCTCACTCGGCGGACGAAAAACCGGTTCGATATAACGGATGGGTGCGGTGGGTCGTGACATGGTGGTGTCCTTGTGATGTTTCCTGGCTGCCCCTGTTCGATCAGCCCCAGTTCAGTCAGTAGTGGGAACTCAAGCCCCATCGATGCGACCATCGAGGGTCCAGGGATGGGTTTACAGCGTCTTTACCAGACAGCCGAGTCCACGCAAACGGCCCCGAATAGTACTCCGAAACTTGAGTTCAGATAATTGAGAAGCCGCGTATGCTGATACCGTCTCAATCGCCGATATGCACAATTGGGCGTTTCCGGGTTTATAAGCTTTAATTGATAAAAAACCAAGCCAATAAAGCCTTATGAAGAAAAGACCGTTCTCCGATTACCGTACGGCTACGGATGTCGACGCCATTTGCCATTCGTTCCTGGACAATCTCTACTTTGTCCAGGCCCGTTTTCCCGAGGTGGCATCCCACAACGACTTCTACCTGGCCCTGGCATGGACGGTACGTGACCGCCTGCTGAGTAACTGGATCGACACGGCAAGCACCTACTACCGAAAGGCAAGCCGCAGTGTCTGCTATCTCTCCGCCGAGTATCTTCCCGGCCCACACCTGCGCAATGCCATGTTGGCGCTGGATATTGAACCGCAGATACGTCAGGCGATGTCGGAGCTCGGGCTCGATTTCGATGAAATCGCCGCGCAGGAGCCCGAACCGGGACTTGGCAACGGCGGTCTGGGCCGGTTGGCCGCCTGCTATCTCGACTCGCTGGCGACTCTGCAGATTCCGGCCATTGGCTATGGTATCCGCTACGAATTCGGTATTTTTGAACAAGCCATCAGCAATAACCGCCAGGTGGAACTGGCCGACAAATGGTTACGGGGCGGTAATCCCTGGGAGATCCCCCGACCGGAAATCAGCTTCGAAATCGGTTTCGGCGGCACCACCGAGCACTACACCGATGAATCCGCACGCTATCGGGTTCGTTGGCGGCCCAGACGTCTGGTCAAAGGCATCGCTTATGACACACCGATCCCCGGCTATCGGGTAGCTACGGTCAACCTGTTACGACTGTGGAACGCACAGGCCTGCGAATCCTTCAACCTCAACGCATTCAATGTGGGCGAGTACATGCGCGCAGTTGAGGAAAAGATTGCCTCCGAGACCATCAGCAAGGTGCTCTATCCCAACGATGAACCGCTGCAGGGCAAACGTCTGCGTCTGGAACAAGAGTATTTTTTCTGTTCCTGCACCATTCAGGACATTCTGCGTATTTTGCTGCAACAGAATGCTTCACTGGATCTGCTTCCAGAGAAATTCGCTATTCAGCTCAAC
>JARRNW010000453.1:0-3444 GCA_037384565.1 Candidatus Thiodiazotropha sp. | reverse complement strand
TGTCAAGAAAACCGATCAGATCCGGGATACGTGATACCGGCACGACCACATCCTCGTTGATCTTCTTCGGGGCGATGTTCCTGAGTGCGGGTGACAGAGCCTTGCGGGTCTTCCACAGGCGGGTGATTTCAGCCTCGGTTTCCGCGGTGTGGATCTCGAGCAATCCGGGAACCCGGGCGGCATCGGCCACCGCGGACGCTTCCCGGTCGATGCTGTGCTGCGCGCCGTCCACTTCGATCATCAGCAGGGCGCCGACTTCCGGATCGAGTTGCAGGTCGGAAAAGTTTCGTACCATCTGCAGTGCCGTGCCATCCATGAATTCCAGGGCGCAGGGGGTGACTGGCTGGGCCATGATTGAGGAAACCGCCCGGGCGGCGGAATGGATGTCACGGAAACTGGCCTGCAGGGTACGTTTGGATTGTGCCAGGGGGGTGAGTTTGAGGCGGGCCTCGGTAATGATGGCCAGGGTGCCTTCCGATCCGATCAGCAGACGGGTGAGGTCATAGCCCACCACACCCTTGGTGGTGTTGACGCCGGTCATCAGACTCTCGCCCTGGCCGGTAACCGCCCTCAGACCCAGGGTGTTCTCCCGGGGGGTGCCGTATTTCACCGCTCTTGGGCCGGCGGAGTTGTAGGCCAGGTTACCGCCGATGGTGCAGACTGCGGCGCTGGTCGGATCGGGGGGCCAGAAAAACCCCGATGCCTGGGCGGCAATCTGCAGCGCTTTGTTGGTGACACCCGGTTCTACCCGGGCCAGGCGATTGTCCGCGTCGATCTCCAGGATCTTGTTCATGCGCTCCAGGGAGAGCACCAGGCCACCCTGCTGGGGTACGCTGGCCCCGGTGGTCCCGGTGCCCGTGCCCCGGGTGATCAGGGGAATGCGGCCTTCGTGGCAGAGCCGGGCGATGGCCGCGACCTGCTCGTGGCGCTCGGCGAACACCACCCCGTCTGGGGTGGCCTGCAGTCGGCTGTTGTCATAGCCATAAGGGAGGCAGTCGCCTGGGTCGGTGAAGAGATTCTCGGAACCGACGATGTTGCGTAATTTCTGTGCCGCACTGCGGTCCAGGGGCGTGTTCAACTCAGATGTACTCGAATACGCGGACCACTCGTCGCACACCGCTGATGTGGCGCACCACATTGGTGACCGCGTCACCTTCGGGTTTGGTGATCAGGCCCATGAGAAATACCGTGCCCCGTTCCGTGACCACCTTGACCCGAAGCGGGTCGAAGTCGGGGATCTTGATACCTGCCAGACGCACCTTGACCTCTGAGGTGAGCGTAGCGTCATGGCTGATCTCGCCAATCGACGCGGTACTGCCAATCTCGATTTCATTGACCACACGCCTGACCCGCGCGACCCCCGAGACGATCTGTTCGGCCTGGCGACGCACTGTGTCGTTGGCCGCCTGTCCGGTCAGCAGTACCACCATGTTATAGCTGGTGACATGGATGCTGCTCTGTTCTTTGAATTTCGGGTCTTTGGAGAGCAGGTCATAGGCCTTGAGTTCGATGCTCTGGTCCTCGACCATGACTCCGGTGGTACGCCGGTCGTGGGCAATGGTGGCGGTGGCCGCGGCGCCGCCGACGACGGCTGCAACGCACCCCTGCAGGGTTAGGAGAATGGTGATGATGGTGAGCGCCGTTGCGAGTTGTTTCTGCATGAGCTTCCTCTGAAAGACAGCCTGTTGTGGTTTGTGACCCTCTGGAGCGATCCGTGTTTTCTTTTCGTACCCGGGCATAGTCAGTTTTCAGCTTCCCAGCAGTTGCTGATCCACCAGGTCACACAGGCAATGAATTACCAGCAGGTGTGTTTCCTGGATACGCGCGGTGACTTCCGCGGGAACACGGATTTCGACGTCGCCCGGCGACAAGAGTTTCCCCAGATTGCCGCCATCTCTCCCAGTCAGGGCGACGATGCTCATCTCCCGTTCGTGGGCGGATTGTACCGCACGATTGACGTTGTCCGAATTGCCGCTGGTGGAGATCGCCAGTAACAGATCCCGGGGTTGTCCCAGGGCCTCGACCTGGCGTGCGAAAATCGCCGAAAAATCCACGTCATTGGCGATCGAGGTTATGGTGGAACTGTCCGTGGTCAGGGCAATCGCCGGGAGTCCCGGCCGGTCCCGTTCGTAGCGATTGAGCATTTCGGATGAAAAGTGCTGGGCATCGCCCGCGGAGCCCCCATTACCGCAACTGAGGATCTTGTTGCCTTGCAGCAGGCGTTCGAAGATCAGCTGCGCCGCTTCGGATATGGGCCGGATCAGCAACGGTAAGGCGTCGATCTTGGTCTGGATACTCTGGTTGAAGAGCGCTTGGATGCGTTCAGTGTCTGGCATCGATGATTACATTCTGCTGATGGCTGTTTGGGTCAAGGGTCAGAATCTTCGGGCTGTGGCAAAAGAATCAATCTGTGATACGCAGGCTTGATGTCTCTGTTCCGGTTACAGCGTAGGGCGCATAGTAGGACTATGTAACCACGGCTGCAACAGCGAACAGAGACATTCATCCTGGGTATTTTCGGTTAATTCTTTTTTTCCAGGGCCCTAACCTCACCAGTGGCTTTGAATGGCATTTTTGATCCACTCCATGCGGGTATTGCCGGATCCGTTCAGCGCCACCACGTCGAAGCGGCAGGGTTGATCATCACCACGGTTTTGCAGGTAGTGGCGGGCTGCCGCAAGCAGTTTTCGCTGTTTAGCCGGGGTGACACTTTCCAGCGCGGTACCAAAGTCGTTCGATTGGCGATAGCGGACCTCGACGAAGACTGTCGTGTCTTCCCGGTCCCGCATGATCAGATCGAGTTCCCCCGCCTTGCAGCGGTAGTTGCGTTCTACCAGTTTGAGTCCCTGCCGGTGCAGGTAGTTCAGGGCCTGCTGTTCGGCTTCGGCGCCCTGTATCAGATGGTGCCGATTCATTGTGCGGCAGCGGGTTGCGTGAGGTTGTGATCCTGCACCGGCGGAAGATTGCCGTCGGACTGAGGATTCAGCTCACGGGTATCCTGCACCAGAGGTTCGAGGGGTTCCTGGGCAGGCATCTCCAGTCGTGGTGCGTAGCCGCTGATATGGGCCACACCCTGGTCCATCTCAGCCCAGGCCAGCAGACGATGTATCCGGTTTTGACGATCCAGGTAGAGGGTGCCGCTCTTGCCATTGAAC
The DNA here is from genome assembly GCA_037384565.1 of Candidatus Thiodiazotropha sp. GTDB lineage: Bacteria > Pseudomonadota > Gammaproteobacteria > Chromatiales > Chromatiaceae > Thiodiazotropha. The sequence goes on along the minus strand of JARRNW010000453.1, from coordinate 289 downwards.
AGACGTCCGGGGTGTTCTCGAAGCGTCAGTAGCTGTGGCAGCAGATTGAAGCTGTCGATGCCCATGGCATAGATCCGGGCGTATACGCCCTTCACTCCGGGCATCAGTTTTTCGAGTTCCGCGCGGGACAGGGCGCCTTGCTGACCCTCTTCGAGCAGCCAGGGGGTGTCCACAAACTCGATCTTGCCGAGATCCCGGTCCAACGTGGGGTCCGAGATGCCTGAATAGACATGGGAGGTGGCGTAGACCGGTAGATTCCCGGCGCGGAAGAACCTCAGCTGGGGGCGTA
>JARRNW010000452.1:0-3457 GCA_037384565.1 Candidatus Thiodiazotropha sp. | reverse complement strand
GTTCCGTGGCCTTGAGCTCCGAGGCGAGCTTGAAGCTGTCCCGGGTCCAGTGCAGCTTCTGCATCAGCACCTCCATGGTGCCGCGCTGGCCCGAACCCGGGTTGCCGATATTCACCCGCTTACCCTGTAGGTCGCTGAAGCTTTTGATGCCACTGTCGTCCCGCGCCATCACCGTGAAGGGCTCGCTGTGGATGGAGAAGACCGCGCGCAGATCCTTGTCGGGCCCGCGCTCACTGAACTTCGAGGTGCCGTGATAGGCGTGATACTGCCAGTCGGACTGGGCAATGCCGAAATCGAGCTCGCCGCTGGCGATGGAGTTGAGATTGAAGATCGAGCCGCCGGTCGATTCCACCGAGCAGCGGATCCCGTGGTCCTGCCGGCCTTTGTTGAGCAACCGGCAGATAGCACCGCCCGCCGGATAGTAGACGCCGGTCAGACCACCGGTACCGATATTGATGAAGCGCTCCTGCGCACCCGACGCCAGCACCGGCAGTAGGCAGAGCAGCAGCCAGAGGGTTCTTTTCATCATCTCCTTTCACCTCTCTTGTTTGCGTTCCGACCATACTAGACATCATGTTTTGACCTGCCCATCTCAACAAACGTGGGTTATGTTGAGAGGGCAACCAATTAACACAGAGCCATAATTGAGAGGGCAGGTCATGAAAGAGTTTAACGCAGAAACAACCCATTTCGAACCGGCATCGGCACTAGATACGCTCGGGCATCAAGCCAGGCCGACGAGCTACGCGGCGGCCTACATCGGGCTGGATGTGCATAAGGAGACCATCGCGGTGTCGGTGGCCAGGGCCGGTCGGGAGGCGGCAGAATCGAAGGGAGAGATCGCCAATCGGCCCAAGGCGGTGGCCAAGCTGGTGGATCGCTTGAACCGGGAGTTTGGTGCAGAGGTGCTGCTGTTTTGTTACGAGGCGGGGCCGTGTGGATACGGGCTGTACCGTCAGCTGTTGGCGCTGGGTCACGATTGTCAGGTGGTAGCACCCTCGCTGATTCCGAAGAAAGCGGGCGAGCGTATCAAGACGGATAGACGCGACGCCCTCAAGCTGGCGCAGCTACTGAGATCCGGTGATCTCACGGCGGTCTGGGTGCCGGGTGAGGAGCAGGAGGCGATGCGGGATCTGACCCGAGCGCGAGATGATCTGAAGGCCCAGGAGCGCAAGGCGCGCCAGCAACTCAATGCCTATGTGTTGCGTCATGGCCATAGCTGGCCGTCGGGTAAGACGCGCTGGACCCAGGGCCACTACAACTGGCTGGAATCGCTGAAGTTTGCTCACGACTGGCAGCAAGTGGTGTTGCAAGAGTATATCGATGCGGTGAAGGCGGCCAGTCGTCGGGTGTCGGCTCTCAGCGCGCAGATGGAGGGGGTGCTGGGGCAGTGGTCGCTGGCGCCGGTGGTGGATTCGTTGGTGGCGCTGCGGGGCGTGGACAAGCTGGCGGCGATGGTGCTGCTGGCGGAGTTGGGCGATATCAGCCGCTTTGAATCGCCCCGTCAACTGATGGCCTTTCTGGGACTGGTGCCGAGTGAACACAGCAGTGGCGGGCGCCGGAGCCAAGGGCCGATCACCAAGACAGGCAATGGGCATGCGCGGCGAATGCTGGTGGAGTCGGCCTGGAGCTACCGCTTCCCGGCCCGAAAGACAGCGCACCTCAAGCGCAAAGAGGCGAAGGCTTCTGAAGCGGCCAAGGGAATCGCTTGGAAGGCGCAAAAGCGGCTTTGTGGGCGTTATCGGACACTCACCCAGGCGGGCAAGAACACCAAGCTGGTGTGTGTGGCGGTAGCCCGGGAGTTGGCCGGGTTCATTTGGGACATCGCCCGCCAGGAGATGGCGAAGTTGCCCGCACGAGCCGATCGCACGGCATGAGCAAAGCGCGCGAACGCATAGAAAGCTAGCCCGCGAAGGAGCAAACAGGCGTGTTGAGTCAGGGTATGACCAAGCCGGTGTGGAGAACCCTTGTTCGGGCTAAACCGGCATCGGCCAGCGAAATAATCCCAATCGGGCGTTCCCGGCCGATGAACCCTGCGACTAGAGAAAGGCCAGCTCCGCGATGCAGTGAAGTCCCGTCGGTAACCAATCCACGTATATCAGCATGATCCACCATCGCAAACTGCTTGGCCGTATCCTGACCCAACACGCTTCGAGGGAAAGAAAAAGCAAGAACAAAGCGTGCTTTAAGAGAGAGTGAACGAAATAATTGACAGGTCAAAACATATCAGCCCGAATATTTCACCCGGCCGCTAAGAAATGCGATTAACTTACTGTCTATATGAATATTGCTTGAATATTAGCAAAGTACAAAGTGTTACCGACCCTCGCTGAACGCGCCCTCGCACCGGGGCGTTGGGATGCCTGATTACCTACCATGATCAACCATGCGATGGTGGTTGCGAGTATTGAGTAAAGCGAACTCTCCACTCAAAAACTCAACACTCAAACGGCTGTTGGCTGAAGATCCCTTGACTGTGGGACGTAGGTAATCGGGAAAGCTTTGCCTCGCCATTTCATCGAGGGTGTCAGATAGCGCTGTCGCGCAACCTGAGCTACGGGCTGTCCCGGGTATATTCGCGTTTACCGTAGAAAGGCTTTGAGCGCCCGCGAGAAGGCCTCGGGCTGTTCCGTGTAGAGCCAGTGGCCGGCACCGTTGAGCATGCGCAGACGGGCGTGGGGAAACAGGGCGTCGATGCTGTCCCGATACTCGGGCAGCACATAGTCGGAGCGCTCCCCGTAGATGAACAGCACCTCGCCGGCAAAGCTGAGATCGTCGGTCGGCGGAAAGCCGGCAAGGGTGAGAGCCGAGACCTTGAGTACCGGCAAGTTGAAGCGCCAGCCCCAGCCCTCGGGCCCCTTGATCAGGTTCTGCAGCAGATACTGGCGCACCGCGCGTGAGGGCACCCGGCGCGCCAGTGAGAGATCCGCCGCTGCCCGGTCAACCAGCCCTTCGAGCGGTAGCTCCGAGAGCCCCTGGAAGATCTCATCGAAACGGCTCGGATAGTCGATCGGCGCGATATCGGCCACCACCAGCCGATCGATCCGCTCGGGGTGGTTGAGCGCCAGCCACATGGCGCTCTTGCCCCCCATGCTGTGGCCGACCAGGGTAGCCGATTCGACCTGCAGGCGATCCATCAGCGCCCGCAGATCTTCGGCCAGGGCGGGATAGTCCATGGCCCGGGCGTGGGGTGACCGGCCATGGTTGCGCAGGTCGGGCAGGATCAGCCGGTAGTCGTCCTGAAAATGCTTCGCCACCCCCTGCCAGTTGCCGGCATTGCCGAACAGGCCATGCAGCAGCATCAGTACCGGTCGCTCCGGGTTGCCACTTTCACGATAGTGCAGCGCCAGCGTTTTCTGTGTCATGTCAGTGCCTCCGACGCCCGCAGGTTGAGGCCCTGGCCGCAGCCGGCCTCCAGCACCCGAAGGCGCCTATGCGCGAGCGCTTTGCACTGGTG
>JARRNW010000451.1:0-3478 GCA_037384565.1 Candidatus Thiodiazotropha sp. | reverse complement strand
CCCATGCGATGACCGGCGCCACGGGCGGCCATCTGAAGTTAAATGATATTTGGGGTCAGAGTAAAAACTCTTAACCCCTGTGAACTGCCCGCATTTTCCTACCTGAAAGTCATCAAAAACGGGGTCAGAGAGCACTCTAGAACGGTCTCCAATCGTTCATTGAGTACTTCCTGAACCTTTCAGGTTCTGGTCGCTTTGTTTCTAATATTAGAGAATATTCCCTCTGACCCTATTTATTTTTATTTCATTTGCATTTGCTACAACGCAGCCGTTTTACTGAATTAACACTCTTCGAAGATAATGCCCAGGACTCTCATGCTGATGAGTCGGTGCCGGTGCTATTTCATGTGGCAATTTCAATAATGTATAGGCAATAAATTTGGCCAGATCCGCTTTTTGCGACTTACTCAGCCGGTGCACGATATTCACCATTATTCGCATATTCGGATCGGCACTGGTACTGGGCCAGGTTCTAAATGTCAGCAGGCGAATCATGTCGCTATAACTCTTGTCTTTATAATCACTCGTGTGTAGGGTTTTACCCTTGCCTGATATACCTAATCCGTTATGGCCATGGCATGCGGCACAGGCTTTGACATTTGCAGTACCCTGAAAATAAATCGCTTTGCCATTCGCGGCATTGCCCGCTTTTGGCGGGGGTGGTGACTTGTGCTTACTGCCCAACGAACAGGATGGCAGAAAAAGGATAGCACACAGCATGAATAGAAATACCGCTATGCATCGAGCCGTGTTATTTATCATCGCTCTCACCTTCAATGAATGGAATTTTTAGAGTTAGGATAGTATCAATATATTTTGACTCATGCGCTGAGTTTCTTGTTCTTGGTTCGATATAACGCTAATCTGTAATCGGCTTCCGCAGTCTCCTGAGACTGAAAAACCGGGGTCAGAACACTCCAGAATCCCTTTGAGATTCACCGAGTACTTCCTGCACCCTGCGGGTTCTGGTCGCACAGTTTTCTCTAATGTTAGAAATAATGGAGTTCTAACCCCAAATATCTATATCTCAACTATCTCGAAAATAATCCTGTTTATTAGTCAAATAATGGCGCTATGGCCTAAAATAACAAAGATTAGTCTGGCGAAGGATTCTACGTTTGGTCAGGCGGATGGCCTCTCTGAGGCAGATTAGTCAGTCATAAAAATCGAGTAACGTGATTCGGCATAAACGTCACATCTCAAATACCTTCCGGTATTTATCGGGGAGCCTACGTGATTCAGTCTGAAAGTCTCTATCGTTCGGTCTTTGAGCACAGCATGGAAGCGGTGTTTCTGACCTCGCCCGACGGCAATATTCTTGCGGCAAACCCGGCCGCCTGTAAATTATTTGGGCGTAACGAGGAGGAGATGTGCAAGCTGGGTCGGGAGGGACTGGTGGATGCAGACTCGCCGCAACTCAGTGACTTCCTTGACGAGCGGGCCCGTACCGGCAGGGTACGGGCTGAGCTCATTTTGATACGAGGGGATGGCTCTCGGTTCCCGGGGGAAGTCAGTTCAGAACAGTTTACCGATGAACATCAAAAAGTCAGAACGATTCTGACCGTGCGCGACCTTAGCGAGCGCTACGAAGCAGAGCGAATGCTGGCTGAGAGTGAAGAGCAATATCGTCTGTTGATTTCCGCGATGGAAGAAGGGGTGACATTACAGGACGAGAACTCAAAAATCCTCGCCTTTAATAAGAGTGCGGAACACATTTTAGGACTCAGCGCGGATCAATTACTCGGCAAAACCTCGTTCGACCCGGGCTGGTATGCCATTCACGAAGATGGGTCACCGTTTCCCGGTGAAACGCACCCGGTCGTGGTGACACTCAGAACGGGGGTACCACAATCTGATGTAATCATGGGCATCCACAAGCCTGATGGGAGTTTGACCTGGATTTCAGTCAACGTTCGGCCCATCTTTCAGGAGGGCAAGACAACGCCCTACCGTGTGGTCGCGACAATGCACGACATTACCGAACGCAAACTTGCGCAGGAGCATATTGAAAGGCTGGCGCACTTCGACCAACTCACTGGTCTGCCGAATCGTACCTTATTGAATGACCGGTTCAGATATGCGCTGAGTTTGGCGCAACGCAGCGGTGAGCCTCTGGCTGTGATGTTTCTTGACCTTGACCATTTCAAGGATATCAACGACACCCTGGGTCATAACATCGGCGATCAAGTCCTGATGGAACTGGCGAAGCGTCTCAAGGAAGCGGTGCGCGAAGAAGATACGCTATCGCGTCAGGGAGGGGACGAATATATTTTGATCCTGCCCGCCACGGATGCAGATGGCGCGGGGATGGTGGCATCCAAGCTAATCGAAGTCGTTGCGCAGCCATGCCAAATCGAGCATCACGAGTTGATTGTAACGGCGTCTATCGGCATTGCCATCTATCCTCACGATGGTAAAAATCTGGAATCATTGTCCAAGAATGCCGATATCGCCATGTATCGTGCCAAACGTGAGGGACGAAATAGCTTCCGATTCTATACGGCGGAAATGCAGGCACATTCCGCCCGTAACCTGAAGCTGGCGAACGGGCTGCGGCATGCCCTGGAGCGCCATGAATTACAGTTGCACTACCAACCACAATTGTCTCTGCAAGACGGTCGTATCGTCGGGGTAGAAGCCTTGTTGCGGTGGCAACACCCAAAGATGGGCCAGGTCGCACCCGCAGATTTCATTCCGATTGCAGAAAGTACGGGCCAGATAATCAAGATCGGCGAATGGGTACTTCGCACGGCAACCAGGCAGTTAAAAGACTGGATGGATAACGGGCTACCGCCAATGATGATGGCACTGAATCTATCCGCGGTGCAATTCCGCCAGAAAGATCTACCGGAGCTGGTCGATCGCATCCTTGAGGAAGTGAAATTACCGCATCATCTTCTGGAGCTCGAATTGACCGAGGCGACGACCATGGAGAATACACGGGCGGCCGTTAATATGATGAACAACCTGTATGAACGCGGTATTCGCATGTCGATTGATGATTTTGGAACCGGTTACTCCAGTTTGAGTTATCTGAAACAATTCAAGGTTTACAAGCTCAAGATAGACCAGTCTTTTGTCCGCGATATCGCCGATGATCCGGGCGACAGGGCCATCGTGACCGCCATCACGAACATGGCCAGCAGTCTCGATTTGCAGACCATTGCCGAGGGAGTGGAAACCGTCAACCAATTAAATTTTCTGCGTTTACAAGGTTGCAATGAAGCGCAGGGCTACTACTTCAGCAAACCGCTGACAGCGAAGCAGTTCGAGGAATTTGCCAGGACAAAAATCGAATCAGAGAATAATCTTCACTAAGATTAGCCTGATATTTGGGGTCAGAGTAAAAACTCTTAAACCCAGTAAACCGTTAGCATTTTCCTACCCGGATGTCATCCATAACTGACAGCACAAAATCAATATCATCAATATAATCGCGATTCTTTCCCCTGTAACAGCATCTTACAAGGAGTGTGAG
>JARRNW010000450.1:0-3485 GCA_037384565.1 Candidatus Thiodiazotropha sp. | reverse complement strand
CCCTTCCCCGGAGTCCGCCACGATGGTCTTCTTGTCATGCAGTAAACGCCACCGGTACTCGCCCACCTTATCTTTGTAGACTTGAAAACCGCGCTCCTTTCCAGCAATCTTCGGCTGTAGACGCCAAGTCACCCGGCCGACCTCCTCTCCCTTATAGAGCTGACGCACCGCAATATCGTAGCTCGAACGCAGCACTTCCTTCGGCAGGTGCACCAGCAGACGCATACGATTACGAATCTTGGCGGGATAGACGACCTCAGGCAACGCCAAGCGTCCGAACTGTTTGATGGGAACGAGCCATCGATCCGAGCCTTTGAGGGCGTGGGTGTTCTGTCCGTGCTCCTTCAACATGTCGCCGTAATAACCGGGAACCTCCAGCAACACCCGTGCACCTTTCGGCAGTTTTCCAATGAGTTCCAGCTGCATCGGAGCGGCTTGACGAGGAGCACCCGGTGATACGAAATCAATCGCCTTAAACTTAACCCCAGGCGCTATGGCCACTTCGGTGTCCGGCAGGTTGTCCACGACGTTAAAGTTCCGCCAGGTCACGTTGTTGTTTTCGCGTATGAATCGCTGGAAGTTCGCCCAGTCGAGGAAATCCGCCGGGTTCGGTGCAGGATCGTTTTCCGTGCCGATGATGCCGACGATACAGTAGTGGCCTGTTGCTGGAATCTCAGCCGCTGGCCAGACGATTGCGTTCGACACGGTCAGTACTTCACCGGTGGGTACGGTTGGCATAACAATTGACCCGATCCGTGTCCATTGATCTGGTGTCACCAAGGTCGAGACCTCAGACCAGAACAGAGTCACCTCTACATCGGTAGCGTCACTACCGCCCTGATTGAGAACACGGACATAGAGGTAGTTGTCTTGTCCCGCCATGGCCTCGTGACCGAGGGTATTCGAACTTTCTGTACCGCTCCCCGCACCAAAGGCTAGCTGCGGATCAGCAACCGGTGCCGGCAGAAGGATGACATCAGGTGAGGCGGAGATAGCACCCATGTGAGGTTCGCCCGCATCCCCCACGAAATCCCGGATGTAGATATCTGGAGCAATGTTCAACACGTTGTCGATGATCCGTTCGAGATCCGGCATCACTCCGATGGCGGTGGTCTCGCTCGGTGCTGGGTGTGTTCCGTTTGCCGGGTCGCGGAGAATAGAGCGCATCTGATAAGGTCCGAAGCGGTATCCGAGATGTGCCTCTGCCAGCCCCTGAATAGCGAGCGCGGCACCGGTGATAATGGGGGACGCCCCGGATGTGCCGCTGAAGGTCGTGGTATAAGCGGTTGTGGAACCCGTACTGTTGGATGAGCACGTATCGATGTTCTGAGACCAGGCATAACAGTCGACACGAGCACCGTAGGGTCCGTAATTCCGGCGTGTGTGTGGGGCCGCGGAAGTTGCGGCTGTCACGATGATTGCGCCAGAGTCGCGAAAATCAGGGCTGGCCGGATTTAAGATTTGCTCCCCACCGAGGGTCATATAGCTGTCCATGTTCAGCGCCGGCGCAAATCCATTGTTGGTGCCGTTGCCGCCAGCCTCTACCACGATGATACCCAGCGCCGTTGCAAGACGGATTGCTTCGAACTCTGCGTCGTAGGCTTCAATCGGGCCGAGTAAACTCGTGCCGTTAAGCCAAACCTGCGCCTCGAGCAATAGCGTATCACCGAAGCCCAGGTTGTCGATGGCTGTCAGGATAGCGGCCTCGCGCGTACTGCCGTTGAAGGACACAACATCGAAACTATCGATATTGGGGACGATGCCTACACATCCCAGATTGTTGTCAACAGCACAGATTTCCCCGAGCACGGAGGAGCCGTGGGCACGGGAGCTATTGAGTAAGGTTCCATGAAGCAACGTTCCGCCGTGGTCGTTAAGATCTTCATGATTGAGGGTCCAGCCTTGCTCCAGGTCGATGAAACGCTGCCCCTCTCCGTCACCCCCCAGGAAGCCCCAAGCATATTCGGCATCAATGCCATCAGGCGCGGGATCCAGGTAACCCTGGTTCGGCGACCTTGGATCGTCGGACGCATTCACTAACGGGTCCGGACCCGCTTGATCAATATAGGCTGTCTCGACACTTTCCCATTTGAGCAGCGTTTTAACCGGCTCGATCAACTCACGAAAGTCCTTGAAATCTATGGCATAGAAGCTGCGAAAGTTGGCGGACCTGTAGTCTTTATCCACTTCCGTGGCCCGACCGGCCAGCTTTTCAGAAAGCTTGACTTGTGCGGATGAGAGAAGTGGTTCTATGGAGAAGCCACCATAGCGCTTCTCGAGGGATGCCAGTTCACTCTTCAGGGCGCTGCCGATCCACTCCTTGGCCCGAGCATCATTGGAATATTGACCGAGATCCCGGAAACGGACGACGATCTTTGCACGGTTATCGGTAACAGCGAGATGAGTCTGCGGGGGAGTCTTCCGTGTGGTAGTTGCCATGGTATCCTCCTTATCACCATCTTAGATATTTTAAATGTAGTCTCTAACTATTGTGATTGCCATTACTAACAGAAATAGTAAATAGGCGGTGTTTTTATCAGTAACAATGCACCGTTCAGTATTAGTGGATTTGCGTCAAATCGTCCTGCCCATTCAGCTTAACGACGACCCACTGATACTGAACGGTGCGTTCTATTAGGTTTTCGGAATTGCGCCAGCAACGGATATCAAAAACACGATCACAGATCGATTTCACTCTAATACTATTGGGGCCGAGTAAAGACTCAAACGGCCGGAGAGAGTTTCAACATGGCCTTTCGCACATATTCCAGCAACGCCCCATCAACAAAGGTGCCTTCCAGGAGCTCGGGCTCCGCTTCATGCGCCGCTCTGATTTTTGCCTGGGTTTGCGGGCTGTCTCCCGCGTAGGAGCGAAACAGTTCCAACCACTTGTGCGTTAATTGCCTCATGTGCGGATCATCCACTGGCGTTCCATCCTCCAGGTGTTGTCGAATTTCTCCGATCAACGGCGGCCATTCGCTGCTGCGCTTAATATAGTTTTCACGCATATAACCAAACTCCTCGGGCGATAGATAGCGCTCGTATATGGCCAGCTTCGAGGCGGCGAATGCTTGCTGTATAAATGCTAGAACTTCTTCTGTGATTCCTGTTTTGTCCTGCATTTCAGGCTCTGCATCGTGCATGGCATTCAATTTGACAAGCAATCGGGGATCACCCTGCGTATCCCGCACCAACATCTTCATCCATCGTTTCGAAAGTGTTTGAGCTTCGATACTTTCTGGCGATATACCCGCACTCATCGCCTGCCGCACGGAACCGACCAGTTCGGACCACTCCGGACGGGTGGAATCATCTCCAATGTTGTTAATCAAGGGCAGGCGTTCAAGTTCCGCCGCAGTGAAGTATTTATCGTACATTGTCATCATCTCCAGGGTCGTTAGCCAATCAGCAAGTTCCGGTTCCTCCCCTCGTTGCAGCAGGGCATGCATCTGAAGCAATCGATCATGCAGTTTCCTGCTTTGATC
>JARRNW010000449.1:0-3486 GCA_037384565.1 Candidatus Thiodiazotropha sp. | reverse complement strand
GCGCCACAACCGCCACCCGTTGAGGCCTCCCAACCCAAGCCTGAACCTGAACCTGAACCTGAATCGGTTCAACCGTCCGAGCCGGAAGTAGCGGACTCCGGGCTGTCCACTGCTATCTGGTTCTCGGTCATCCATGTGATGCTGTTGGCATTGGCGGGCGGTGGATTTTGGTGGATGCGGCGTTCCAGTCAACGAAACAGGATTGATCTGCTGGGTGAAGACGAGACCTCTGTACCCGATAGACCGGTGGAGGAGGAGAAGACCGCATGATCGAGATTGGCAATCTGACAGCATTGATCGTTGCCGAGGTATTTCTCGGTATGTTGATCGTATCGGTTTTGCTGGTCGTATTCGCGGTTTTGCGCAAGCGCCGGATCCGCCAGGCGGCGCGTTATCTGGCAGACCGGGTGCAGCAGGATCGAGGGCCGCGTACCGAGCGTTTGCGTAACCTTCTGCATGAAAACTATCAACAGGAGGGTGCCGTTCTGGAGCAGTCTGTGCACAATATCATGCAGATGGAGATGGTGCTCTATCAGAATATCATCAATGGATTCACCAAGGATGATCATCTGTATCTGCAGCAGACGGATGTGGATGTGGAAAATCTGGTGTTGAGTTATCAAGGCCTGGGCAATAGTAAGGATCCCAAAGCGGCAGCTCCAGTGAGCTCGGATGATGATGAAGAGCTGGAACACCTGCGCACTGAGAACAAGCGTCTCTCTGACGAACTCAAGGTTACTATGGATACCATGGGGAGAATGCTGAACGAGTACTCCACGATGTTTGCCGATGGGTCTGATTTCTCAGTAAAGGTCTCGGGAATGTCGCAATCGGCTCCCGAGGGTGTACCGACTGAGTCGGTTGAGTCTGAACCCGCACAGGAGTTTGTGGAAGAGACGGAGATCGAGCCGCAAGCGGATGCACGGGAACAAGCGCAAGATGAGCCGGTCGCTGAGGAGAATCTCCAAAGTGACGTGGATGAGGAGGTCTCGGAGATCATTGATGAAGTCATGGAGATGGCGGATGAGATGATTCATGAGGTGGAGGCGCAAGAAGCTGATTCAATGCAGAGCGAACCCAATACCGATGAAACCGTATTCATTGAAAAACCCAAGCTTGCTGAAGAGTCCGCGCAAACGGGCGAATCAATGGTTGATGATCTGTCGAAGATTGATATCGATATCCCGGATGTAGATGCGGATACCCTGGACTCCTCCGAGTTTGAAGAGGGTTCTCTGGAAGAGGAGTGGGCTAAACTGTTGGAGGAAGAGTCCTCGAAACCCTCGGATGACGAAAAGGGTTGAAGTTCGGTACTCCCTTGCGTGGGATTCGCGCGTGCCCAGGACATGGTGCTGGATGGTAGACACAACGGAATAAAAAAGGCGCATAAAGCGCCTTTTTTATATCCCGGGTTGGGTGCTCTACACGCTCAGCTTACTTGATGGTGCTCGTGGTGCTGTTACTTTCACCCTTGTTGTCCGTCCAGCCCAGCTCCAGCTCGTCGCCTTTCGCAGCGCCGGTGAACTTGAAGGAGATATAGGGATTCTTGGAGACGCCGCCGCTCCATTCCGCGGTCATAATGGTGTTGCCTTTGTGCTTACAGACAACTTCCTGAATGAAGTGAGCCGGGATTTTTTCTCCCGTCTTGCTGTCTTTGCGGGCTCCGGTCTCCATGGGGTGGGTCATCAGGGCCTTGACCGTGGTGACCCCGTTTTTCTCGCTGGCGCGTATTTTAATCGAACTTGCCATTCTCGATTCCTCTCTATGTTCTTGAATAGTGGGTCGTGATGGCGATCAACCGCCGCAACCACCGATGGTGACTTTGACTTCTTTCTTTGCGCTGTAAAGCTTGCCACCAGCCTTTACAACACCGATGACATCACCGGTTTTACCCATTTTGATGCGGGTGGAAACGAAACCCAACGCACCTGGGCCCAGAACAAAATTGGCAATCAGCGGTACGGGATTGTTCGAGGCGATGACGGCAATGGACTCGACACCGGTCATGTCCGTTTCAATAGTGACCGGTACAACCGCGCCATTTTCCGCGATATCCGGTGCCTTGACTTTGATTTCCCCGGATTCCGTCATGTCCGAGCTGCCCAGTAGTGCCTTCAGGCCGTCAGCCAGCTCCTTTGACTCGAATGCAGTTTTGTTCCAGGCGGCAAGTACCTGCTGCGGTGCCAAGAGGCCGGTCGCAGCAGCAATGCCTACCGAACCTGCTGCGAGTGATCTTTTAAGGAAGATCCTGCGTTTCATTTCAGTGCTCATTCATTCTCTCCAGACTGAGAAAGGTTAGTGATTGACGTTCATTGCATGAAACTGAAGGGGTTGGTCAATTTCATAGGCCCGAATTGTCATGGACTGCTCGGCGTTACTTCCGGATTTTCTGATCCGGGCGTAACATGACAGACGGGAATGCGTGCAGGTCAACATCATCATTGTTTTGGTTTTTTGTCTGCCGGCACCGTTGGATCGGTTATGGGTGCCCCGGGACCGGATCCGGTCTTGTGGAAGCTCACCAATTGCAACGATGTCAGAGCTTTTAGAACAACTTTTCAGTGAAAAAGTTGCGGTGACTCTGCACAAGTTCCTCCATCATGGTCAGTGGTGTCGGGGTTCCGTTATCGTTATTTTCGTTATGCTTGGATACCCGACCTGTCCTGCCTCTTACGGGCAGTTCGCTAAGAATACCGAAACAGTACGCGATATCAAGCGAAAATTGTTTTAATATTAGTGATTTGTGATGTTTAAATCCCGTCATCCGCAGGTGGAATTTGGGTTTTGACGAGGGGCTGTTGGGGTTTACCGGAACCTGATGTGGGGCCTTTTTCCAGATCCTTTGCGAACGATCCAGACAGCTCCGGTGAGTCAATCCAGGTGGCTCGATCACCGCTCATCGGGGGGTGACGATTTCAGGGTTTCCCGCAACTTGTTGAGGCGTGATTCAATCTTCGATACCAGGTAGAAATCACTCTTTTCCGCCTCACCCAGAGCGATTTCCAGTTGATTAACCGCGGTACGCAACGCACCATCAATGACATAGGCTTCCGCAAGCAGGCGGTGGGATTCCGCCTGATGCCCGTCCAGCTCCTCGATCTTGCTTAAACGACGATATAACACGGGATCACTGGAACGCAGTTCCAGGGTCTGTAACGCAACCTCGCGAGCCCGGGAAAGCTTTCCGGCATCGGTGAGTGTCTCGATGTACCCCAGGGCAATGGGATAGTTGTCAGGCATCAGGCTGTAGTAGGTATCCAGCAGTTTGAGCGCCTGCTTGGAATCGCCGCGATCGCGGAAAATCTGTGCGGATGCCAGTACGTATTCCGGCTGTTCTGGATGTGTTTTCAGAAGTTTTTCGACGATCTTACGTGCCTTTTCGTACTCCTGGTTGGCGGTCAATGCCAATACATAGCCGTATTCGTAGGCCTCCTCATTGAGGTGTCGGCCATCCTTGAGTCCCGAGGCAAAGTATTTAACGGCCTT
>JARRNW010000448.1:0-3487 GCA_037384565.1 Candidatus Thiodiazotropha sp. | reverse complement strand
GCCAGGGTGGTCAGGGCTGCGTAATACCAGGCACGGGCCGGTTCGGCCATGCTCATGGGCGCCAGCATCACATCAGGGGGAATGGGGAAAAACGAGGACTCGGCAAAGCTCAAACCGACCAGATAGCGTGGCGCGTGAGGGTGACGGGACCACTGCATGGCCCGCGCATAGAGCGCTGAGAAGAGACCCATCAGATCATCCCCCCAACCAGGGGAACAAAATTGGCCGACTCCAGCTGTTCCTGCTGAAATCCCTCATCGGTCCGGGTAATTCGAATCATGACTTGTCCGTGATCTTTTTGCAGCGGCAGTATCAGTCGCCCACCGACCGCGAGTTGCTCGAGCAGGCTTTTCGGCAGTCCACTGGGAGCCGCTGTCACCAGGATACCGTCATACGGTGCATATTCGGGCAACCCGATGCCTCCGTCACTGTGCTTGAGATGTATATTTCGCAGGCCGAGTTCCCGAAACCTGTAACGAGCCTGCTCCATTAACGCCGCAATACGCTCGACGCTGTGCACACGCCGCACCAATTGCGCCAGGATCGCACACTGATAGCCCGAACCGGTACCAATCTCCAGCACCGTTTCGGGAATCCCGTTTTCGATCAGGGCCTCGGTCATGCGTGCCACGGTATAGGGTTGGGAGATGGTCTGGCCATGCCCGATAGGCAGGGCCGTTTCTTCGTAGGCCCGACTGGCAAGTGCCTCATCCACGAAAATGTGGCGCGGAGTGTTACGCAGCGCCTCCAGTACAGCCTGATTGCGGATACCCTTGTCTCGCAGACGCTGCACCAGACGCTCCCGGGTACGCTGGGAGGTCATGCCGATACCCTGGTGCTCACGCCGCATGATCACCTCTGTAACCAATGTTCTACAGCCTGTAAGGCGCTGTGTCGAGTCAAGTCCACCTGCAGGGGCGTGACCGAAACGTATCCTTGGCGTACGGCATGGAAATCGGTCCCGGGCCCGGCGTCCTGTTCGGCGCCCGCGGGCCCTACCCAGTAGATGGTCTTTCCACGAGGATCATGGCTTTTCACCACGGGTTCGGCTTTGTGACGATGACCCAATCGGGTGGCCAGAAAGCCTTTCAACCCTTCATAGGGTAAATCAGGCACATTGACGTTGAGAATTACCCCTTCCGCGAGGGGCGTCTCGAACAGCCGGCGGACCAGTTCCGCCGCGACTCTTCCACCGGTTTCGAAATATTCAGGATCATGGGAATTCATGGAGATCGCAATCGCCGGCAGCCCCAGAAACCGCCCCTCGGTAGCCGCCGCGACGGTTCCGGAATAGAGCACGTCATCCCCCATATTGGGACCCGCATTGATACCGGAGACCACCAGATCGGGCTCTTCCTCAAGCAATCCCGTGATGGCCAGATGCACACAATCGGTCGGTGTGCCATCCACCCGGATGAAACCATTCTCCATGCTGCGCGCGCGCAGAGGATTCACCAGGGTTAGAGAATTGCTTGCACCGCTGCGGTCCTGATCCGGAGCCACCACCACGATATCCCCCAGGGCCGACAACTTGTCCGCCAACATCAGCAGGCCAGGCGCCTGATAGCCGTCGTCGTTACTCAGGAGAATTTTCATAGCGGCCACAATATACTGTAAATGGGCTCCATTCTCACCCGATTGTTTGCCCGCACTCGGTAACCGCCAGTCCGGCAGGATTGAGATTCGCCCGTGCAACTCCTAACATGCCAATGTAACCCGAATGAGCCCTGGATCATGACCCACCAAGACACTGACAAAGACGAAGACGTGAGCGCCTTCTTTCAGGAAGTCAGTGATGTCGAACCCTTGAAAAACAAGCGTGCCGCGCCCTTCCGACGCCGACTACCCCCCCACCCCCTGCACCTGGACCTGGAGGATGATGAGACGCTGGATCAGGACCACTATTCCGAGCAGGAGATCGAAACCGGCGAGGAACTCCTGTTTGCCCGGCCCGGCATTCAAAAACGCTTGATGCATGACTTGCGCCGAGGGTATCTGGAGATCGGCGCCGAACTGGATCTGCATGGTCTGACCGTGCGCTACGCCCGGGAAGAGCTCAATCATTTCATCCAGGAATGTCACCGTCGACAGGTTCGCTGCGCGCGCATTATTCACGGCAAGGGGTTTCGCTCCGAAGATCAACAACCGGTTTTGAAACAGAAACTTAACCTCTGGTTGAGGCAGCGTGACGACGTTCTGGCCTTCACCTCGGCAACCCGTCGGGATGGCGGCACCGGTGCCGCCTATGTCCTGTTGAGAAATCCTCGCAAGGAAAGACGCAGACGTTGAAATCCTACCTAATCCGAGTAAAATGCTTGGTTATTGCGGTCGGCCGGGCTCCGCTCCCCCCGCAATGCGGCATTCGGCAGTAACAGGAGTACCCTCAGCTTGGCTATCAGAATCAAAAGTCAGTGGCATGACGATGAAACAGTCCGCTCAGCGGACGAGATCGGCGGCGCCATCGCCTTCATCGCCTGGCGTATCGCCCTGGACAAGGCCATCAACCTGCACGGAAAACAGTTTGTCTACGAAAACGACAGTCAGCGGCTTGCGGTCATCAGCGAGTACCTGATCTATGAAACACAGATTGCCGATCGCATGGTCCATGGCATGGTCGACCCGGAAACCCGGGTGGCCATCGTCACCGCACTGGTACTGAAACTGGCGGATCATTATCAGGATAACGCCACCGACTTGATTGGAGATGCCGCCCACGCGCAACAATTCATAGATCGGTATAACCGGCGTTCTGGCGAATACGCCGAGTTTAATTTCGCTGACGACGGCCCCAGCTACCCCTTCATCCGGCATCTGGGTTATGAAATCCAGCAGATAATGAGCAACGAAGTCCATGACAACCGATGGGTGATCGACCAGGTCATGGATGTGGATGGTCCGGAAATCTACAAACAGCTGGCCCGCTCGGTCAGGAATCTCTTCGACTAGGAGTACCCATGCGTCCCGCCCAGTTGCTCACCATACTCGAACAGGAATTTGTCAGCACCCGTCAGGGTCATCACACACCGGTCATGCTCTGGGGGCCTCCCGGTGTCGGCAAGTCCGATATGGTGCGTGAGGTGGCCCACAGCCACCAGGCGCCGGTGATCGATATTCGCCTGTCCCAGATGGAACCCAGCGATCTGCGCGGTATCCCCTTTCGCACCGATACCACCGTGGAGTGGGCCATACCCTCGATCCTGCCCGACGCCGAACGTCACGGCAGTGATGGCATTCTGTTTCTGGATGAGATCACCTCCGCCCCGCCCACCGTTTCCGCCGCCGCCTACCAACTGATCCTCGACCGACGCCTCGGAGAGTACCAGGTACCCGATGGCTGGGCGATTTTTGCCGCCGGCAATCGTCAGGGCGACCGGGGCGTCACCTATAGCATGCCCGCCCCCTTGGCCAATCGGTTTTCCCATTTCGAAGTAGAGACTCACCTGGATGACTGGGTGGCCTGGGCCTATCGGCATCAGATCGATGAGCG
>JARRNW010000447.1:0-3498 GCA_037384565.1 Candidatus Thiodiazotropha sp. | reverse complement strand
CCCAGCCCGATCCCGGAAGACTGGGACCTGGACGAATCCTCATCCCAGGGGCTCGATGCGCAGGCGTCGCCCCCCCTACCGGAAATCCTGCCGCCACTGGAGACACCACCGGCCCAGGAGAAAACCCCGCCTCCACCCTGGGAAGAGGTTTCCGTGGAACCCTCCGAGCCGGTTTCGATTCCGCGACCGGGACAAGGCGCCAAACCGGCGCCACCCCCAACGCCACCCGAGCCCCGGGAAACCCCATCGGCGCCGGAGTACAGTGGCGATGAAACCGGTTTACGCCAAGCCTTGGCGGACGGTCTGGGAATTCCCCCGAGTCATCTGGAATCCCTGCCCCTGGGTACACTGCTGAAAACCCTGGGACAGGTCCTGCGTGTCAGCACCGAGGGCAATATGTCCCTGCTTCGGGCTCGAGCCCAGATCAAGGGCGAATTCCGCATGAACCAGACCATGATCAAGCCGATGGAGAATAATCCCCTGAAAGTCTCCATCAACACCGAGGAGGCCCTGCGACAGCTGCTGAATCCGAATTCGGATAGCGGTTATCTGTCGGCACTGGCCGCTTTCCAGGAGGCCCATGAGGATATCGAGGCCCATATGATGGCGGTCATGGTGGGCATGCAGGCGGCCCTCAAGGTGGTTCTGCAGCGTTTCAAACCAGAGGTCCTGGAACAGCGTCTCGGCCAGTCGGCACTGTTGGAAAAGCTTCCGCTCTACCGCCACGCCAAGACCTGGGACCTGTTCACCGCACTCTACCAGGAGATCGCCACCGAGGCAGAGGATGACTTTCATCAGCTGTGTGGCCGCACCTTCACTCAGGCCTATGAAGACCAGATCCGTCGCCTGGAAGCGCTGAAACGCTCGGATCCCAGTGGCTTATAATCATTTACTCAAGGAATCTGTAAAGATGAAAAACAACCTGACCACCCACCTGAGACTTCTCCTTCTGCTCAGTCTGGCCCTGCTGGCCGGCTGTTCGAGCGTCTCCAGCGTAAAGGCCACGCTGCACGCGAACAAACAGGTTAACCCCGATCTTAACGGCAGACCCTCCCCCATTGCGGTGCGGGTCTATGAGCTGAAATCCCTGAGCGTGTTCAACAGCTCTGACTTCTTCAACCTGTTCGAACAGGATGTGGCGTTGCTGGGAGACGAGATGTTGATGCGGGATGAGTTGCACTTTCAGCCGGGGGAGACCAAGGAACTGAACCGTGACCTACAACCGGATACTCGGTACATCGGTGTAATTGGCGCCTACCGTGACATCGAGGACGCCACCTGGCGCCGCTCCATCGAAGTGGAACCGGAGGAGGAAAACAACCTCTCCATCTTTTTCGGTGAGTTGGGTATCACCATCCTGAGAAACCAAAAGTAAGAGAAGCCCATGTCTTGGATGTCTCGTATCGTCTGGTCGGAGGGCATGTTCCTCAGACCCCAACATTTCCAGCAGCAGGAGCGATTCCTGGAGCGCCATATCCAGGCGCGCTGCGCCGATCTGCAGCCGTTCAGTTGGGGGTTCACCCATCTCAAGCTTGATCGGCAGGCCCTGGCGCTGGGGCGTCTGGCGATCACCGCCTGCCGCGGTGTACTGCCGGATGGCACCACATTTGACATTCCGGCCCACGACGATCCCCCGCCCCCTCTGGAGATCCCGGCGGATCGCAAAGGTGCGGTGATCTACCTGGCCCTGCCCTTGTCCCGTCCCGGCGCGGCGCAATTCCGCTATGCCGGGCAGGAGCCCGGGCTGGAGCGTTTTCTGGTAGACGAGATTGAAACCAAGGACGACATCGCTGGTTCCTCGAACGCCTCGATGCTGCAGGTCGCCAAACCCACCCAGCGTCTGCTGCTCGGGGATGCGGAACTCGAGGAGTTTGCCCACCTTGCCATCACCCGGGGGGTCGAACGGCGCTCTGACGACATGCTGGTGCTGGACGAAGCGTTCATTCCCTCCTGTCTCGACTGCGAGGTATCCACCCGCCTGTCGGGCTATGTGAAAGAGATCGAGGGTCTGCTACATCATCGTGCGGATGCCATCGCGGCCCGTTTGGTCGATGGGGGCAAGGGGATCGCCGAGGTAGCCGACTTCCTGATGCTTCAGGTGGTCAATCGCTATGAACCCCTGTACACCCACTATACCCAGAGGGTGCCGTTGCATCCGGTCGCGTTTTACGAAACCTGCCTGCAGCTGGCCGGCGAACTGGCCACCTTCACCAGCACCAACAAACGCCCACCGCCTTTCCCGGTCTACCAGCACCAGGCCCTGCAGGAGACCTTTACGCCGGTCATCCGGGAACTGCGCCGTTCCCTGAGCATGGTGCTGGAACAGAAAGCGGTGGCAATCCCCCTGGAAGAGCGCAAATACGGCATCCGTGTCGCCAGTATCGCCGACCGCAAACTCCTGACCGATGCCAGCTTCGTGCTCGCGGTCAACGCCAACATGGCCTCGGATGCGTTGCAACGACGCTTCCCGAGCCAAAGCAAGATCGGTCCGGTGGAGAAGATCCGTGACCTGGTCAACCTACAACTGCCCGGTATTGGTCTGCATACCCTGTCTGTAGCCCCCAGACAGATCCCCTACAACGCAGGCTTCAGTTATTTCGAGCTGGATAAAAGTAACGACTATTGGAACCTGCTTGAAACCTCAGGAGGATGTGCCATACATATAGGAGGCGAATTCCCGGGCCTGGAACTCGAACTGTGGGCCATAAAAGGTAGCTAACAATGGATCACGACGACCCATTTGGCATGAAGCCCAACGAAACAGGTGACCGCACAGTATTGCGTCCCAGACCGGGTGGCAAGGGTCCCGTGACCCCATCGCGCCCCGCTGCGCCGCCACCCCCTTCCGCGCCCGCGCCACGAGGTCCGGTCCCCAGCCTGCCCACCCGTCACGGTGCGAACAAGCTGGAAATCGCCGCCTCCGCCCTGCTCTCCATGCTGGGCCGGCTGCGGGATACCCCGTCCCATCCCGATCCCGCCTCACTGAAGAACTCGATCATCGAGAAGATCCGTCAGTTCGAACAGAAGGGTCAGGAACTGGGCGTGGAACGGGAAACCCTGTTCTGGGCCCGCTATGTACTCTGTACGGCCATCGACGAGATGGTGCTCTCCACCCCCTGGGGTAATCAGGGCGTGTGGCGGGACCAGAGCCTGTTGGTCACCCTGCACAACGAGGCCTGGGGAGGCGAAAAATTCTTCCAGTTGTTGCAGAAACTGCTGCAAAGTCCCGCCAAGAACCTGGAACTGCTGGAGTTGATGTATATCTGTCTCAGTTTCGGTTTCGAGGGACGATACCGCCCCCTGCCGGACGGTTATGCCCAATTACAAACCCTGAGGGACAACCTCTACCGCACCATTCGCAATCTTCACGAGGAGTACGAACGGGACCTGTCGGGTCATTGGCAGGGCCTGGCGCTGAAGCAGAACGCACTGGTTCAGTACGTTCCCCTGTGGGTGGTGGTGGCGGTCTCCAGTGTGATTCTACTGCTGATGTATTCC
>JARRNW010000446.1:0-3513 GCA_037384565.1 Candidatus Thiodiazotropha sp. | reverse complement strand
CGCAATTCTCCGGCATCTGATGTAATTCCCATTGCAGGAAACCGTTACACTGGTTGATTTCCTGGCCAATGGGTTTGTTTTGTGGCGGCAGGCACTTGACCGCGTTGGTTATCCGGCAATCCTGAAGTTCCAACCCATCGTCCCGAGCATGAGACTCAGGCTGGTTTGAAAATCCAAAGTCGTGCAGGGTCTGATACAGGAGGATCCCCGCATGGTCCCCGGTGAATGGCCGTCCAGTCGCGTTCGCCCCGTGCATGCCCGGGGCAAGCCCAACCACCAACAGGCGGGCGGCCTCATCACCGAAGGGAGCCACCGGAGCAGCATGGTAATCAGGATACTCTTTGTGAACCTGACGAAGAAACTCGGCAAGCCGCGGGCAGCGGCGACAGGCGGGATCGAAGCCCATTAGTTATTGTCGCTGTCTTTGAGGATCCCGTGTCGATAGGCGAGACGGGTAAGTTCAACATCATTTTTAATATCCAGTTTTTCGTATATCCGTTGCCGATACGTGCTGACGGTCTTCGGACTCAACGAAAGGATATCCGAGATTTCCTGGTTTTTCTGGCCTTCGAGTATCTGCAGCAAAACCTGGGTTTCCCGGGATGAGAGCCCCTTGAAGGGGTTGTCGGCATTACCCTGCCACTCTGTAAGGGTGTGTTTCCGGGCGACATCGGAAGCGATGTAGTACTGACCATTGTTCACAGCACGAATCGCCCGCAACATTTCGTCGGCGGGACAGCCTTTGGTAAGGAAACCCATGGCTCCCACTTCGTGCAGACGTGACGGAAAGGGGTCGTCGTCAAGCACTGTCAGGGCGATCACCTTCAGATCCGGCTTGATTCGCAACACCCGGCGAGTGGCCTCAATACCTCCCATACCCGGCATATTGACATCCATCAAAACAACATCTGGCGAGGTTTTCTTAACCAGATCAATAGCTTCCTCACCAGTCGAAGCCTCGCCCGCCACCTCTATATCTGTTGAATTATCGAGTATCCCCTTGACTCCGGTTCTGATCAGTTCGTGATCATCAACCAGTAGAACTTTTATCATCTTTGCATCTCTTCAGGTCCCTCTTCTCCTTTACCTCGGAAAAACGTGGCCTCACTGCGATCTTTGTCACAACTATCACGCAGTTCCAAGCTGGCTAATTTACCCCAAACAACTAGCCTCGGCGAGTCTTTTAATTACCTAAAAAACCCTGGCCACTTCAGCATTCACGACCTCGTTTCATGGCGCTTCACTGAGTGCTACGCAATCATCGGAAATGCGCTTATCAAGGGTAAATCGATGACCCGATTTGAGGCAATATTGTAACCACTTGGAAAGAAACAGATTGATTTTCCAACGCTGAACCCGGGTGGGATTAGGGCCCCACTTCTGCAGAGGTAGGGCGGATTGGCGTAAATCGATCACATCTATCTGGCGTGAATCATGATACACCCTGAGTATGGCGTCCGGATCCGGGTAATCGCCAACACTGTGGCTGAAATAGTAGGTGATATGGATCAGGGTGGTGTATGGGGTCTGTTCGAGAACGTCGAGATGCAGGTCCATACCCTCTTCGAGACAGGACTGAGCGCGACCGGACATCAGGTTCAGATCCGGCGCCATGCGCAAAAGCAATCGATAATTCTCTTCACTCAGATCCAGCACCATACCCATCGTCGGTTGTGCCGAATACAACCGTTTGAAGCTCCACGGGTAGTCAAGGATTCTCATCATCGGATCGGAGAGGTTTCAATGAATACTCTAAACCGATCCACTGAAAGGATAACCGCCTGTTTCTACAGCCGTTCGACCGGTTCAGCCTTTTTCTTGCTCAGCTTCGATCTGAGCTCTGACTTCATCCATGTCCAGCTCACCCGCTTTGCTTAACAATTCGCGGAATGCTGACTCAGGCAGCGCGCCGGGCTGAGAGAAGATGATGATACTATCCCGGAAAATCATCAGTGTCGGTATGGAACGAACCTGGAAATGCATGGCCAGTTCCTGCTCTTCCTCGGTATTGACCTTGCCGAAAACGATGTCGGGATGATCCTCTGAAACCGCCTCATAGGTCGGAGCGAATGAACGGCAGGGACCACACCAAGGCGCCCAGAAGTCGATGATTACAAAACCGTTTCCGGTGATGGTAGATTCAAAGTTCTCTTTGGTAAGTTCTATAACAGCCACGTAGCAGCCCCTTGAGGATTGTGAAAATTGCAAGCATCTTAGCAGAAGCGGTCCCGGTTTGCCTGCCTGATTAGCCAACCCCTGATGACATAAAACAACGAACCGAAAAGTATTATCGCAGCGGATCACCAAATTTTCGGTCAGAATTCAGAGACAACTCCGAACGGGATCTATCCCAATGCGTTTCCACTGGGACAGGACGGGGCCGCCCGGTCTATATCCGCGTGACGTCCCCATAAAATTAACCCGGCGACACACCAAGTCGCCAGGTTTACAAACTCCAATTGAACAGCGTATGTAATCCCCGCTTGATTCAACCAAGTGATGAAAAAATCTGATCGCGAATATTGTCCACGCCACCCACGCCGTTGATCTTAAAATACTTACAGGCGCCGGCATCAGCCTCTTTTGAGTAAAAAGAGATGAGTGGCTCTGTCTGGTCGTGGTACACCTTCAAGCGGGCCTTAACGGTCTCTTCCTTGTCATCATCGCGCTGAATCAGATCCTCACCGGTCTCATCATCCTTACCTTCCACCTTCGGCGGATTGAACACCACATGATAGGTGCGACCGGAAGGGAGATGCACCCGTCGACCTGACATACGTTTGATAATCTCTTCATCCGGTACGTCTATTTCAACAACCGCATCGATCGGAACTCCCGCTGCTTTCAAGGCATCTGCCTGAGGGATGGTGCGGGGAAAGCCGTCGAAGAGATAGCCGTTCTGACAATCGTCCTGGGTGATCCGCTCCTTGACCATTCCCATGATGATGTCATCGGATACCAGCCCGCCCTCATCCATGATTTTCTTCGCCGCCACACCGAGTTCCGTACCGGCTTTGACATGTGCCCGCAGCATGTCACCGGTGGAAATCTGCGGAATCTGATATTTTTCTTTGATGTAGTTGGCCTGAGTGCCTTTTCCGGCGCCTGGTCCGCCCAACAGTATTACACGCATGCTTAATCTCCTCGCTTATTATTGATCGATATTGCAAACCCATTAGTACTCTTTCAACATGATATTGATGGGTTACGGTGGGATTCATCGAAGTTTGCCATGCCGCTACCGGTGAAACCAGTCGAGACTATCAATGGGAGGATATAGAAGGCTTATGGTCTGTCCCTGCCCTACAGCACCCTAATGGCACTGATCGGGTTGCATCAATGGCCATAGGGACCACCGTGATCGTGTCAGATATTTCAGGTTTAGGGGGGCTGATGAGCCCCCCCTTGCTATCACCTTCCAATCCGCGAATCCCCCGGGGATCGTCAACTACCGGCCAGATTGAGCATCAGGGTGTTGAGACGTCTGACGAAGGCAGCGGGATCATCCAACTG
>JARRNW010000445.1:0-4182 GCA_037384565.1 Candidatus Thiodiazotropha sp. | reverse complement strand
ATAGTCCGGTCAGGTGATGCGACTCTGAGAAGTGATGCTCCTCTGGCTGCATGATGCAGCCGATCGGAATAAATGTAAGCGCCAAATAATCAGCGTTATTATACTTTATCCGTTTTCACGTTCCAGGGCAGTAGCGCTTCGATCTCTTCTGCGGTATCAGCCGCGGCGATGTGCATGAGCACGTGCCGTAAGTACTCGTACGGTTCCAGGCCGTTGGCTTTGGCGGTTTCGATCAAGCTATAGATGGTTGCACTGGCATGCGCACCCCGCGAGGTATCAGCAAACAGCCAGTTGCGTCGGCCGACCGCGAAGGGGCGGATCGCATTCTCAGCCAGTGCGTTGCTGATGTGCAGCTTGCCGTCACCTATATATCCGATGAGATAATCCCACTGGTTTAGGGTGTAGGTGATCGCCTTGGATGTCAGGCTATCCTTCGGCACACGGCTGGCATTGGTCTGTAACCAGGCTTTCAGATCGTCGAGAATCGGCTGAGCGAGCCGTTGGCGTTGCTCGGTTTTCTGCTCTGGCTCCAGACCCTTGATGCGCTCTTCGATCGCATAGAGCTTGCGGATCTTGCCGATGGCCACGTCCGCCTTGCTGACCTTCTGGCCCTTCTTTTGGCTCGGCGCCACCTTGCTCGCCTCGACGAACTTACGTCGGGCATGATCCCAGCAACCGATACGCTGAATGGAATTATCTCGGCACACCTTGTTGTACCCAGCATAGCCGTCGGTTTGCAGCACGCCCTCAAAACCATCAAGCAGGCGCGACGGGACGTCCTCGCTGCGCGAGGCATCGTAATGAAACAACACCACTGGCCGGCCAGGCGGCCCGCCCCGGACCAACCACATCCATTTATCCGATGTGGCCACTTTGCCGGCTTCCTTGAGGACCTGGATGCGTGTTTCATCGGCGTGCAGGTAGTCGCAAGACAACTGATGCTCACGCAGTAGATTGATCAATGGCTTGAATACGTCATACAGACGGATGATCCAGTTCGCCATCGCCGTGCGGCTGATGTTGCCCCCGTAGCGCGCCAGAATCTTTTCCAGTCGATACAGCGGCAACGCATCGGCGTACTTGGCGATCAGAATATAGGCCAGCAACTGAACACTGGCGATACACTTGCCCAGGGGATGTGGCTGACGGGCGGCGCCCTTGATGGTTTCACCCTCGGCCTCCTCGAACACCGCCTTCTCCTGCCAGTATTCGATCACCTGGGCCTTTGCTTTGACGATGTCCAGTTCTTCTTTAACCTTGGTGAAGAAGGTGCGACTCGCGCCGGCCTTCTCTTCGTCGCTCAGCGCCAGGTCGACACGGACGCGGGGAAGTTTGTCGGAGAAGCCCTCGCGCTTCTTGCGCGCGGGTTTGTGACGGGGCGCTTCAGCTGCCTCGGCCAGTTGTTGTTCGAGCTCACCGAGTGCCTGTTCCAGCTCGGCCTCGTCGAAGAAGTCGCCCTGGAATGGCAGTTTCTCGCTGCTCGAGCCGAAGCGCTTTTGTTTGGCCAGGCGCAGCTGCTCTTCCTTGAGCGCCAGCAGTTTCTGGAGTTCTTCGATGACGTGATCGCGATCGGCAATGACCTGGTCCTGATGCTCGATGACCTGGAGCAGTTCCGGTACCGTGTGCGCGGTGCTCAGGGGAGAGACTGCTTGCTGTTTTGCCGTACGATGCATAGCGCACAGTATACCAGCCGTTGCTCAGAATGACGCCTCGTAATGCAGCTTTTTATGCCCTCTCATCAGGCTAATGTCGTAGCCGTCAAGCAGCCAGTTGATCTGCTCGCCTGTCAGCGCCATCACCTCGTCTTGCGCACGCGGCCAGCGGAACTTCTCCTCGGCCAACGCCTTGTAGTACAGCACGAAGCCGTTGTCTTCCCAGAACAGCAGTTTTATCTTGTTACGCTGGCGATTGGTGAACGCATATAGACCCCCATCAAACGGGTTGTGACCGATCTGTTGCTCCACCAAAGCGGCCAAGCCGCGATAGCTTTTACGGAAGTCCACCGGATCGCGATAGAGGTAGATCCGGGGCATCGACGCCGAAGGGCGCAAATAGCGGTTCATTACAACCGCGCCAGCAGTTGCGCCACCACTGACAAGTTCTGCTCGGTAATCCCGTGCATTTCGATACCATTGGGCAGATGTACACTCAGATGACTGCCCGTCGGCGAGGCTACGACAGGAACGAAGCCAGCTGGCTGGCGCGGCACCACGGCAACCGCTCCCTGATCTCGAAACTTGCGCAGCCAATAGCCGAAGCGAGGATAGTTCAAATCATTGGCCTTGCAGAATGCCTGCTGACTTTGACCAGAGGTCTGCCAGGCCTCGATATGATCTTTCCAGTATTGCGCGCGGGCGTCTGATGGTGTTGCGTGTGTCATGTCGTGCTCCTGTCGTTGGTAACAGGAGGTAGTGTCCGTTACATGCGCGGGAATGACCAGACGCCGAAACTAGGGCGCTTACGCTCCGGTGATGCTGATTGTTAAGAGGCATTGGCACGCTCTGCCTCGTCTAATTTCTTTATGGCAAACTCACCCCTTTCGGATACAGCGTGTGAGTTATCTGAAGCAAAGCGTTCAGCAAACACTCTGGCTTTCATACCTAGATTGCCCAACTCTCGTATTAGAATCTCTGCTGAAACACGCCTAACGATGGATGAACGATCTTCAGATGATCTTTTTAGTAAGTCTATTAGTGGAGTTTCAATTTCTAACTTCCGCTCGCCAACGATAGGTTTGAGCCTGCCTTCACAGTATCTAATATCAGTCCACACCCATTTTCGGCCTTCGATCCATACAACCCTCCCTTCAAATAAGCTGCGGTATGCCTTAGCTCGAACCGAAGGCTGAACAGCGGATTTTGCTATTTCTTCAATTTGCCCATCAAGTATCGGAGTGCGACCAAGCTGAGAAAAGAGTGATGGCATAGGCCCTGAAGTAGACAAAATTAATTTAGACCGAAGAGACTTTGCTATCTCTTTTTCACAGATAATTTTCAGCAGAACTTCTTTATCTGCTTCTTCTATCCTACCCCATGAGTTCCAATTGGAAAGTGTGACGCATAATGCCTCTACTACATATTCAGGATCAGTTGACCTTGCTATCTCAGGGAGCTTTTCCCTTGCGGCTTTACGGACTTGCGGTACCCAATCATTGAGCCTACGAACTGCAAGAGAAAAAAAGAAAGTGTTCGGTGCTGCTCCAGACAGGGCACGCAGTGCTTTTTCGCGTTTGTAACCATCCCAGCTAATAAGATCAAGCCAAGTTACAAATTCCTTGGGTTTTGACCATACCTTCCAGTTAGGGGGAATTGATTCCCTTAAAGCTGCAGAGAATTCTGAACGAATAAACCGTTCCCAGTAATCAAAACTCGAGAGAGGCAACTGAGAAGTAACTTCAATTAGTTCAGACATATCAGCTACGACACATATCAGCTACGACTTTGCTACCCAAGTTTATCGAGCTAGCAAAAGTTCTCACTGCTGAAATAATCTTATCTTCCATAATCTGTGATTGTTGCACCAACTATTCTTGCCTCTTAACGACTAGATATACGGCGCTGAGCGATAGCGAAGCGTCCGAGTGAGCGTAGCGAGCGGCATGATTTACTTGTTAGTTACATTTACGTTAAGCGTGGCCATTTTTTATTTATGCCAAATGTTGCAAATATTATAACTAGACATACTAGACCATATGGGACCATAAACTCTAAAACAGCACCTCCCAGATACTCCAGAAAACCTGGATCACTAGATTGAGCAAACACAACCCAAAAAATACCCACCAAAAATAGAATTGCACTAAGAGATTTTAGATTTGCTTTAACAACATACCCTACCATGCAAGTAATAACAGCAGTAACTAACCCAGAATAATAGTATTGATATTGCAATGTTTGAATGTAATTATCATCTATTGCCACTACAGCTCCCATATTACTCAGAGGCCCCGTGCTGAAGGCGACAAAAAGACCGATAATTGCTGAAATAGTAACGGCTGTATATCGGAGTATTTTCATGTTTGTTTTCAATTTACAGTTACGTTAACAAGACCCCCTGTCTCGTTACTATTTTTTATGTGTTTCGTACATAGGGAAGCTCAATGCCGTGTGCTTCTAACACCGACTCATAATGACTTAGCCGGCCATCGACTTGGCTGTGCGGCACCGGCTGCCGCTGTTACAG
>JARRNW010000444.1:0-3545 GCA_037384565.1 Candidatus Thiodiazotropha sp. | reverse complement strand
AGTTTCGGAGTTCATATTAGAGCAAAATAAAAAACTCCGTTATTCACCTACTCCGTCATTCCGGCGCATGCCGGAATCTAGATACCACCCAAGCTGAAATCATGGAATTTGGTAGCGATTGCCTCTGAGGTACTGAAACCATGACAGCAGAGCTTTTTGAGGGTAGGTGCCACATTCCCCTGGATTCCGGAATTCGCCGGAATGACGGAATCCTTATTCTAATAACGGGCTTCGGTTTTGATGAGGCATGCCTATCCTGTTTACAGGCTGTGGATGAACTTTGAACTCCGAAACTTGAGTTACTACCACTGCATTTCTCGCTGTGCTCGCCGCGCCTGGTTGTGCGGAAAAGATCCTTATAACGGAAAGAGTTTTGAACACCGACGACAGTGGGCGCTGGATCGTTTTGGGCATTATCTGCTATTTTTTCGATCGAGAGTTGCGTCTCACTGTGGACAATTATCTATACCACATTAGGTAAGCAAAGGCTGCGGGAGGAAAGAGAAGAAGTAGCACAATCCATTTCAGATGATGCACAGCTATAGTCTGCAGAACACAAAGGAACCATGCAGTAAGTTGCACCGCTAGAAAGCTGAAAAGAAGTGCGAAATTGAGCCTAAGTAATTGATCTGCCGCTGTAGATTCATCTATTCCCTGGCTGTTGATCGGCATCATATAGACAGTGATGATGGCCAATAGACCCGCAAGAAGTAACAGCCACCAGCGTACCTGCCACAGTCCATTTATAACCTTCCTATGTAGCTTGAATAAATCAGTCTGGCTATTCTGTGGCGTGGTCAAAGAGATAGTATCTTAATTTAAGAGAATATTACCCACAAAGTGGATGATGCAATTAGTCTATTTTGCACCAAATGTAACCCCTGCGCCAACCACCGGGCCAAGACCTGCTTTAAAGCTACCGCTGACTTTGACACCTTTGCCGTCACCAATCTCAAAGCCCGCACTACCTTTCAAAGAGGTGCCATAACCTCCATCAACATGGCCACCTATAACTAAACCATGATCTAAACTGTCGGGTACCTGTGGAATTTCGGGAACATCCTGACCTGCAACATAATCAACAACTGGGTCAACATAGCTGTTATAGAGCCCACCCAGCGTATCACTAATTGAATACTCACCTCAAAACCTGCATGACCGTCAATAGCCATCGCCTCAGCTCCAGCACTGGCTTTTAGACTTGCGCTTGTATCAGTGAACCCTTTAATTTCCGCTTTTGCTTCGATCTTTCCATGCGCATTGATCGTCCCTACTGTCACTTTACCATCGGCCTGACCTAGACTGCCTATATCGATCTCGGTTTTAGCATCCCCAATATTAACCTATCCAGTTATGCCGATTGATGCGTGGGCTTTCAATTTTCCGGTGTTAAGTTCAGCATTTGGTGCAGAATAGTCTGCCTGTAGGTGACCAATATTTACTGATTTATCTTGATTTGAATAGACACTTACATCAAGACTTGCATCTTCAGATAAATCTAGTGCTTGGCCTAGAGTACTTATTGTAGATACGAGTTGTTCAGCTGTCGTTAGTGAGCAGCTTAGTTGATCAGCCTGAAAATTGGGCGGGTTTCAGGTAGGATTTATCGATCCGCCTGATTCTTGCCAAGGAAGATATGGGACTTAAATACTCGATAGGTTCACTTTTTGCGTTACACTCCACTAGAACTGTGCGGCAGTGTCGCGCACGCCTGAAATCAGCCATCAATGTCTGATTTGCGTCGAGCCTTCTTATGCTCGTACATCTGCTCATCCGCCAGTAAAAGATAGTCGGACAAAAGCAGATCGGATGAAGGATCGCATTTTACGACTCCGATGGAGAACGAGATCTCGTAAGGTCGTGCTTCGCAGTGGCGAAAGCTTTCGATGTTCAAGCGTATTCGGGCCAAGAGCACCTCGGGCTGCTCAGCGTCGAGGGTATAGACCGCAAACTCGTCTCCGCCGAGCCGGGCTACGACATCGCTGTCGCGAAATGACGCCTGAAGGATCCGGCCAGCATCCTGAATAAGGCGATCTCCGGTTTCGTGGCCCAGTGCATCGTTCACGTTCTTCAGTTCGTCGAGGTCCGCATAGACAATCGTACTCGGCACCTCCTGCCGCTGCGCTACCTTGAAGCTGCGTTCGGCATTCAGGAAAAAACCGCGCCTGTTCAGCATCCCGGTCATCACGTCAGTGACCGAGATGCGATGCAGTTCTTCCTCCACGTGATCACGACGATGGAGTTCCTTTGCGTGTTTCAGTGTGGATGCGGTGATTTCTTCGGTTCGGGCTGTAATACGATCCTCGATCATCTGCCTGTAAGCTACATTACCAAGTGCAGCAGCTGTGAGCTCCCCGATATGGCGTAGGATAGGAATCGGCTCGGTGAGCTGGTGAGGATGGCCATCGCAATTCCAGAAGACGGCCAGAACGCCAACTGGCTTTATTGGGGGAAAAGGAAAAGCGATCAGGCTTATGGTCTCACCGGCGCAAAGGCTGGCGTCGCTTATCTTTGAATCGGCGACCACATTGGGGAGTAGGATGGGCGTTTGGGTATCAATCGCTTGCCGTGCGTGGCGATACAGAGGGGTACTGTCACTCACGGTATGCATGAGGCCGTTTCGGTCAAATTCCGTGGCGTAATCCTGTTCACCCAGGACCAGGAGCAACAAAGCGCCATCTGCCAACAAGAGCTCTTGAATAACCGGGCCGACCAGTTCCAGGACTGAATGCGGGTCGGGTGCTTGCAACAGATCGCGAGCCAACGCAAGCAAGCGCGTCAATGTGGCGGCCGTTGTGCCCGGCATATGCTTCATGAATAGATCTCGAAGAAATGGGTATCAATACAAGCAGTAAGCTGGATTCGAAAAAGTCCGTAACAAAATTATAGACACGAATCAGGCGATCCATTGCTTGATCTTTTCGGGCATGGAGCTGCCGCGACTCCGGTTCCCGGCGCCAGCAATTTCTTTAGTCACCGATCTTAAATTCTGCTCCGTCAATGCGATCAGTATCCACGGGAAAGACTCCCGATCGGCGTGGTAATCTCGATATGCTCTTCCCGTTCCAGCAGGTTGTCAGGCGTGAAAGCAAAGAAGGTCGCGTCTTTGGGCATCGCACTGCGATCGACTTCTATCACGGCAACATCGATCTTACCGGCAGTGTCGGTGCCCGCTATCCAGGCCGAAGGCGCATCGTGGTAAAGGGGTATCGAGAAATCGGTCGTTGCGTTCGAAGAAGAAGCCTGTCGCGTTCGTCAGCGGGGTATTCCTGTGGTAGGTGAGGTTCGGGGTTACACTGAGCAACACCGGTTCGATCGGCATGGTGGCAGTATTCACGGTATCGGGATTCACGGCTACGAGCAGATGGACTATACCTCACGGTGTGTCCGGCCGAGAACATATCAGCCGATCGGCCACTGTGGCAGCCGTACTGTATCAGCTATACACAAGAAAGCCCCGACCGTATGCGGACGGGGCTTTCTGTGTCGTTGCCGTAAGTAGCTTACTGGACGATGACAATGTTCTCCGCAGCCGGTCCTTTCTG